>JBFFKS010000199.1:0-3530 GCA_041555275.1 Xianfuyuplasma sp.
AATGCAGCACTCAGTATTTCTACTACTGTTGCATATCCATAACCTTTATATCCAGCCAAGTCTTCACCGATTCCACCAAGCGGAGCAAGTGCAGCTTGTCCATTCACTAAATCAACGAGAATTTGTTTACTATCAGTCTTTGGCAAACCGTCTCTACCAACAACAGTCCCTTTTGGTGAATCCTGTCCTATTTTTGCATAATATTCGATTTTTCCTCTTTGAACGATACTTGTCGCACAGTCTAAGACAAAAGGAAATTCCTCGTCTGTAGGGAGACCTATCGTTAAGGGATTGGTACCTAACATATTTTCAACACCAAAGGTTGGTGCAATACTAGGTCTTGCATTCGTACCTGTGATACCAATCATCCCAGCTTTCGTTGCCATAGTAGCGTAATATCCAGCAATACCATAATGAGTACTATTTCGAACAGCTACCATACCCATACCATGTTTTTTAGCTTTATGAATGGCCATTTCCATTGCGACTTTACTAATTACCATACCCATACCATCATGGCCATCTAAAACAGCTGTAGTATGTGTTTCTCGTAATGTAGAAATCTCGGTATATGGATGTTGGATTCCTGCTTTTATTCGATCAATGTAAATTGGTTTAAATCGATTAACGCCGTGTGATTCAATCCCACGTTTATCACTTTCCATTAAAACATCAGCACAGACCTTAGCATCTTTTATTGGAACACCAATTTTTTCAAATGCACTTACCATAAAATCTTCAATAAAACTCCATGAAACCCACGTTCTTTTATCCATTGTAATACCTCGCTTTCTTTATATCTTTATTATACCATATTAGAGTTGTGATATAATAAAATCAAATAAATAAAATAGAGGAGTTCATATGAGAAGTTTTTTAAAAGAATTTAAAGAGTTTATTAGTCGAGGTAGTGTTATTGATTTAGCAATTGCAGTCATTATAGGAGCGGCTTTTAAAGATATCATTAATAGTCTTGTTAAAGATATCTTAACCCCTGTAATTAGTTTGGTTGTTGGGGATGAAGGATTCTCAAACTACAAATATGTTATTACAGCTGCCGATGAAGCAAACGGTATTGCGGAAAATGCCATTCTATGGGGTAACTTTATTCAAAGTACATTTGATTTCGTTATTATTGCATTTGTAATTTTCATGATTGTAAGAGTCATCAACAAGCTTGCTAATGCAGCAAAAAACGTAGCTGAAAAAGGCGGAGATGAGATTCTTGAAACTGTAGAAGATGTAATGGAAAATGTTTCAGACAAGGTTGAGGATGTTGTTGGAGACGTTGGTCCAAAAATGGAAGATATTTTACTTGATATTAAATCCTATCTAAAAGGTGTGTTTGATCGAGATAACGACTAAAAAAAGCAACGAATATTCGTTGCTTCTTTTTTTTATGCCCCTTACAGCATATCGAGTGAAAAAATCTAAATAGATCACACCTTCTCTAATCCACAAATATATTTTATCTTATAAGGGTCATATATCATAGGACAAATATGTCCTATTTTTATTTATTTCGTGTCTAATATTTTTTTTGCATAGTCTTGTTGAAATGTCATAACATCAATGTCAAATACTGATTTAATGATAGCAACATCTCTTTCAAATTCATTTTCTTTTCTAAGGAAGACTCTTCCCATTAGATATTTAAATAAGAAGTCTTCATACAATTCTTGTTCACCTTTTCTAAAATGAACAATCGCTTTATGAAAATTGGCGTCATGAATATAGGTTGAATCCCCATAGGTATAACAAATGTAAAAAAAGTTTTCTGCAATTTTTTCATAAGTTTCTATGTCAAACTTGTTGTGTCCTTTAATGATTTGAAGAATACGATCAGCACTTAGTAAATACAAAATAATTCCATGTTTGAAATATTCTCTGTCGGTTAATAATTCAAAAACTGTTTTAAGAGAATACTCCTTATTATCAGGGAATTCTTCTACAAACAAACTCATAAAAGCTAACTTATTTACGTTTTTGTCATTTAAACTAAAAAAGTAATCAAACTTATTTTTTAGGATGTCTAAATATTCTTCCTGGTTACATTTATTTGTCAAATATTCATATTTTTTAAGAATTACAGCAAGAACCACGATGAATTCTTCGGATTCGTTAACAAATCTATCTTGGTCGTCTTCTTTCTTATATAATGTAGATAATTGTGTATAAAGTGGAAAGGCTTCGTCATAATTTTTACGATAGAATTGCGTTAAAAAACTTCTTGCTCCAATATCTTTCTTTTTTGTGTATAGAGAATAGATTAGTAAAGCTGGAAGATCAACATTTAATTTTTTTACAAACTTTTCTAGAAGTTCAAAATTGACATCTTGCTCTAGTTTGATATATCGATAGTAGGATCTTTCTGAAACAATGCCATCAGTTAATTCTGTAATCGACATTCCTTTGTCTTTTCTTATTTCATCTATGGCTGTAATGTAGTGAATATCAATACTCATAATTATCCCTCATTTCAGAAGTAAAGTTTCTATTTAGTAACTTTCTATCAGATAATAACTTTACGAATATTTCCCTAGCTTCTTTGTTTTTAGAGAATTCTCTCTTTAAAAGATCGTCCCCATCTCTTCTAGAAAGCAGGGAAGAAAAGTAATAGAACACTACTTCATTGTACTTCTCTTTATTGTTTGTTCTATTATAGTATTCAATCATTATTTGTGTAAAATCGTCATACGTATTTTCAAAACGAATATTTTCAACAATAGTAAGTACTTCATTAATTAAATACTTTATGTTTTTATGATCATTCTCAGTGTATTCTTTTTTAAATACAATAGCATGTAAGGTATTTGTGATCACTTGTAGTTCCGTAATTGGTAAGTTCCATGAAACCAAATGCACTTCTTCTTTTTTTACAACCTTAAGTAAATACTCAATAATTTTTTGTTTTTCTAAATCTTGGCAGTACTCTAGGTATATAAAAAGTGTTTCCACTTCCTCTTTTGTGATTACTCTTGAGGAGAGTATTTTCTTTAAATTTAAAATACTTCTACCATAATTCAAAAAAGCAGCTAGAGTAATTTCTCCTAATTCGTAATTCATTTTCATTATCGAAAAAGGTAATAACTTTCTTCCCACATCAGAAGAAAACTCTTGATTTTTCATTGTCTCATATAATTCTTTAGCATCATCAAATTGATTGAGCCTTATATACTCAGCAAGTAAAAATTCATTATATCGACCATGTTGCCAATCGTTGAATGCATAAACAATAAAATCTTTTACAACTGTGTCTAATCTGTTTAAGAGTTTAGCAAATGTTTGAAATGGAACATCCAGTTCTCCTGATAAATATCTACTATAGTTTCTAGTTGATGTGATGCCACTAGTAAATTCAGAAATCTTCATACCCTTTTCAACACGTATTTTCTCGAGATAATTCGTTATATCTTTTGAACTATACATAGATACCTCCTTATAAAATAAAAAATGAACAACACTGTTTTGGTGTTGCTCACCCTAGTTGTTAATTTAATTATACCATAGAATACCGCCACAATAAAGGC
>JBFFKS010000200.1:0-3527 GCA_041555275.1 Xianfuyuplasma sp.
ACCAATGACAGGATTCTTTGGATTGTTATTGGTATCTAGAACAGGAGCTAAATTGAAATTTATTCCTAAACTTATCAATTCTTTTCCCATATACTGTCCGGTTAAATAAGCATTGTTTATATCATTGGAAGCTGCTAAAGTCATTGCTCCTGGAAAAAATGTCGCACCGTTTTTAATACGGGTAACCATTCCCCCTTCTTGATCGATACTAATAAATAGAGGAATACCAATATTCTCAAATGCTAATTTTTGTAGGTTTTGATTAAGTTTGAAAACTTGCTCGGGAGTTTTTACATTTCTCGCGAATAAAATTACATTTCCGACTTTGTAATCTCTAATGAGTTTAATCGCGTGACTATTTACCTCAAGAGCATCAAAACCAAACATGATTAACTGTCCTATTTTTTCATCAATCGACAGGGAATTGAGATCATATTTAATCATAAAGATGATACCTCTCTTTCATTAGTTTAAAATCTTTTGAATCTTTTTGTATCATAGTTTTTATTTCGTTAAGTGTTCTTTTTTCTAGTCTAACAAAGTTGCCACCAGTATTTAAATCAATCATTGGATGAAGACCAATTTTATATGGTGGATTAAACGCAAATTCTTTATGCATTTCTTTAATTAAGTATAGAAGTGTATAACCAGTTATCACCGGTTTGAATTTATCATAATCTGTGATGATTAGTTCAATACCATTACACAGCTTATTTGCATGTTTAGAGAAGGTAGGAGTAAAAAATAATGTTCGAAACATAACACCTTCTAATTTATGTTTTTGTAATTCTACTACTAGCGATTTATGATCTAGCCAGGGAGATACAATTACCGAGAAAGGTCTTGTTGTTCCTCTACCTTCTGACATATTTGTACCTTCAAAGATGCAGGTTGCTAGATAAGAAAATGTTGCTTCTACCGTTGGAATATTTGGTGATGGTAGTACCCATGGGAAATTAGTATCAGGGTATTTCATATCTTTTTTGTATCCTTCCATCTTCACAACGTGTAGATCACAATTGATTTCATATTCGTTATTAAATAAATTAGCTAATTCACCAATCGTTAACCCATATCTTTGTACCAAAGGAAAATATCCAATGAATGATCTAAAGTTAATATCAAGAATATTACCTTCTACTTCATCACCAACAGGATTTGGTCTATCAAATACAACAAATTGTTTTCCGTATTCAGCACAAGCCATCATAGCGTATGCCATAGTATAAATAAATGTATAAAACCTCGCTCCTGTATCTTGTATATCAAAACATAAAACATCTATATCGTTTAACATATCTTTAGTAGGTTTTTTATTTTTACCATATAGACTATAAACAATACACCCTGTTTCTGGGTCAGTATAATCACTAAGTTGAACGCCTGCTTGTAAATCACCACGTATTCCATGTTCAGGAGAAAATAAAGCAACTAAATTTGTAGTTTCATTTAAGATATCAATGGTTGTTTTTAAGTTTCGATTCACACCAGTTGGATTTGTGATTAACCCAACCTTTTTATTCTCGAGTAAATGAAGATATTCTTTTGTGTTTTCAATTCCGACTTTAAACATTTTTCTCACCTAATCCTTCAATATATGCCACAGCATTTCTAGTAATTATTACATTTAATGTAAGTGGAACACTTACACCCATAAATACCAAAATTAACGATGTAATAGGTGTTAGAATAAGTAGTACTGGGGATACTGTTAACACCACCAATAGCACTGAAGTAAAGTAGAATTTCCCAGCAACGACTAGTGATACTTTAAATAGATTAATCAATTTTATTTTCGGTATTACTTTGATTACAATTATGGAATAGATAATGACTGCATATAGTGCCGTTAATAATGCCAAGGTTACATAATACCCCATGGAATAAAATGCACTCTGATTTGTTTCTAATACTGTTATGTAATATCGTACATTTAGTAATCCTAAGGTTAATATAAACCCATATACAATATTAATAATTATTTTTCTGCCTAAATTTTCTTTGAAATATTTGAAGTAATCTCTAAATAATTTGGGGTTTCTTCTTTGTACATAGTCATGAATTAAATTATATCCTGCGCTTATTGCAGGGAAAATCGTAATTAATGGCAGGCTGAAGAAGATAATCATGATGTTAATCACGATTAATCTTCCAAACCAGTCTGCAAATGAATTTAATTTCGAGTTTACTAGCTTATCAAAAAAGCTCATAATGATTCCCCCAGTTAGCCAACTATACCTGTTCTTTCAATTGATTCAACAAATTGTTTTTGAACAAATAGATACATAATTAATAATGGTAACATCATTAGTAAAGCGGCTACGTTAGATATTAGTGCTAAGAATAATGGGTTCTCCCATACATCTTGTCCGATTAGACTAAGTCCACCGGTATAAAATAATGCTGCATACATTCCTTCAGCTGCATTGATAAGGCGCATTGTTAGAAGTGGAAATTCTGCTGTACTAACTTCAAATATTTTAACGTAATAAGCATCATTCCATTGCCATACAAAGGCAAATAATCCAACTGTCACCAATGCTCCACGAGCATTTGGTAACATAACATTCCAGAATGTTCTAAAAACACTAGCACCATCAATTTGTGCGGATTCTTCAAGTTCTTTTGGTAAACCTCTAAAGAACTGTCTGAAGATATAGATAAATAAACCTGATCTAATTCCCATTCCTAATCCACTCATTACATAAATCGAATACTCTTTTCCAATTAGACCGAAATCTTTAAAGTACAAGTATTGAGCTAATGATAAAGCTTGGGGCGGAATAACAATTGTTAATATAACCAAAACAAATAAGATATTCGAACCTTTAAATTTAAGTTTACTAAATGCATATCCTGCTAATGCAGTTGAGAAGATTTGTAAAATCATTGAAATGAAACTTAGTTTAAATGTATTTAATAATGCTTTCCAATAATCTAAAACAACAGATGCAATTTTAAGATTCATTAAACTCCAGGTTTGTGGTATCCATATAACTGCTGGATTATTCACATCCTCAGGTGCTCTTAATGCCATAGAAATTTGTTGAATAGTTGGAAACAAAATAACAAAACATAGTCCGAATAATAATACTGCTCTAAAGAATTTCATCATAAATTCTTGGAACTTTTTACGACGTATTACATTTAGATGTGGATCTTGTAGATAATTAATGAAGTCTTGATATTTGGTTCTTATGAATATGATAAATTTATTAGTCTTCATAGTGAGAACCTCCTATCTTGAATCCCTTGGCAAATAGGGCTAATATACCAAGCATCAGTAGGATTGTCGTTACATATGTCCAAGCCATTGCTGAACTTAATCCCCAATTTTGACTACTAAGTTCATCACTAATTATTTGTGAAATTGGTGAAGTTAAGAATGTATCCACAAGAGCATAAACAGTTACTGTAACAATATGTGGTGATACGTTTGGCAATGTTATTAACCAAAACATTTCGTAGCTGGTAGCTCCTTCGATTTTTGCAGCTTCATACAAGTGTTTCGGTACACTTTGAATACT
>JBFFKS010000201.1:0-3527 GCA_041555275.1 Xianfuyuplasma sp.
AAAACAACAAACCAATTGTTGCATTGGAATCAACAATTATTTCACACGGTATGCCATATCCTAAAAATGTTGAAACAGCATTGAACTGCGAAAAAATTATCCGCGAAAACGGTGCAGTTCCAGCAACAATTGCAATTCTTAATGGTAAGTTGAAAGTTGGATTAAGTAATGAAGAACTCGACTACCTTGGGAAAACAGGATTGGCAATTTCAAAAACATCGAGAAGAGATATTGCTTATAATGTAGCTAATAAAATGGATGGTGCAACAACTGTGAGTGCAACAATGTTTATTGCATCACTCGCTGGAATTCATGTTTTTGCAACTGGTGGTATTGGTGGTGTTCATCGTGGAGCCGAAACTACATTTGATATTAGTGCTGATTTAGAAGAACTAGCTGAAACAAATGTTATGGTCATTTCAGCGGGTGCAAAAAGTATTCTCGATTTAGGGTTAACCCTTGAGTATTTGGAAACAAAAGGTGTCCCTGTAATTGGATATCAAACAAAAACATTACCAGCATTTTTTACTAGAGATAGTGATTTTGAGGTAAACTTTAAAGTAGATACTCCTCTTGAAATAGCAAATATCTTTCATATGAAACTCGAATTAGAGCTTAAAGGCGGAATGTTAATTGCGAACCCAATTCCCGAATCAATGAGTATGGATGCGAGAGAAATTGATAAAGTCATTCAAAATGCAATTGTTGAAATGGATAAACTCGGAATAAAAGGAAAAGAAACAACACCTTATTTATTAGGTAAAATTGTTGAATTAACAGAAGGTAAATCATTAGAATCAAATATTGCTCTTGTTTACAACAACTGTAAATTAGCAGCACAAATTAGTAAAGAATTACATAACATCAGGAGGTAACAGATGAAACGAACAGACTATATATCTTGGGATCAATATTTTATGGGTGTTGCTTTATTAAGTGCAATGCGAAGTAAAGACCCAGCTACACAAGTTGGTGCATGTATCATTAATAAGAAGAAGCGTATTGTTGGAATCGGATATAATGGGTTCCCTTATGGTGTTGAAGATGACGACTACAATTGGGATAAATCGGATAACTGGTTGGATTCAAAATATCCATATGTCGTACACGCAGAGCCAAATGCTATTTTAAATGCAACAGTAAGTTTAGAGGATTCGACACTGTATGTTACATTATTTCCATGTAATGAATGCGCAAAACTAATTATTCAAAGCGGGATTAAAGAAGTTGTATATTTAGAGGATAAATATCACGAAAGAGAGTCATTTGTTGCTTCTCGTCGCATGTTTGATAGTGCGAATGTTATTTACCGTACAATGGAGAAAGTAGAAATAAAAATTACATAATGAAACAAACATTTCTAGATCACAAGATCGAAGTAATTGTTTTCCTTGTTATCGGAATACTAATTACAATACTTGGTCTTGTTCGTGTTGACTATACACTGACTTCACCCGCTGTAAACAATGATGTATCAAATTTCATAGAAATCGAATCAGAATATGAATCAGATGGTAGTTTTCATACGACCAGTGTTTTTGTGATTCGAAAAATGACGAGTTTACAGTATATTGTAGGTAAATATGTCAATACAGTTAATGTAAGAGAAAATCCTGAATACTATGACAATGTAGATTTAGATGATTTAACTTTAATGGGTTATTTAAGCAAAGATGATAGTTTGGCTAATAGTCTTGTTGTCGGTATTACAAACGCACAAAAAGAAATCGTCTATGAGTCCTTTGATACAGTGTATTTAACCTATACAATCTTAGAAAAAGACACTTTACAACTTCGAGATAAAGTTATTTCAGTAGATGGTAAAGAGCCTTCGGTAGGTGTCGAGGAAGCAGTTTGTGGTGAAGAAAGTGAATTTATTATCCTTCGTGATGATGAGCAATTTACCTTTAATATTCTTTACAAAGAACAAGAAGATGGTAGTTGTATCTTTGGATTTACGATGAGAAAACTTACTGAAATTATTTCTAGTGAAGTAGCTTATAAGATTGTAGAAGATTCTACAGGTGGATCTAGTGGTGGACTTATGCAATCATTATATATATTTAATCAGTTAACCGAAAAAGACTACTCTTTGGGGTTAAAAATCGCTGGAACTGGAACGATTAATGTTCTTGGTGAGGTTGGACCAATTGGTGGGATTGAGCAAAAGATTATTACAGCACACCATAACGGAATTGATATCTTTTTCGTCCCTCACTTAAGTGATAGTGAGCATGATAACTATATCAAAGCATTAGCCGTTTTTGAAACACTAAATACCAACATGAAATTAGTGCCAGTAACTACATTTGCCGACGCATTAGCATACTTACAAGCAAGGGTGGTTGATTAATATGTTAAAAGAATTATTAATCGTTAGATTATTTAAACAACAAAACACAAAACAAATAATCTTATCCTTTTTACTTGGTTTTATTTACTTTATATTGCCTACAGGAGTAGCTATCTTACTAGTGGTTAATTTTGTTTTACTTTATTACTATTATCTATTATACTTTTTAGTGTTGTTATTGATGGTAACTTCCTATTTAAGCTTCCATGCGAATGATCGTATTATAGAAACATTACAAAACTACGAATTTGTAAATGATTTCTATTATGATTTATTCTTAAAAAGACTAAATGTCTTTGGCGTTGTATTTTTATTTATTGCGCATACTGTTGCTTATTTTATTATTATAAATTTTTAAGAGGTGTTATACATGAAGAAAAAATACATCATCATTTTAGTCGTATCAATCGTCTTAATTGCGCTTGATCAAATTACAAAGCAACTTATAGCTGCCAATTTAAATATTGGTGAAGAAATTGTCATCATCAAAAACTTTTTTACAATCACATCACATCGTAATGATGGAGCTGCATGGGGAATATTTAGTGGTAATATGGTTTTTTTCTATTTCATAACTGCTGCAGCGATGGGATTGTTTTATTACTTGTTTAAAGAAGTCGATTTTAATAAAAATAAAATATACGGTATTGCTGTGATTTTAATGTTTGCCGGTGGGATTGGAAACTTTATCGATCGCGTACTTTTTAAAGAAGTAATTGATTTTATCGATGTTGATATCTTTAGTTACACAACATTCCCCGTATTTAATATTGCGGATATGTGTTTAGTAGTAGGGATGATACTGTTTACCCTAGATATCGTTATAGAGGAGATTATTAATGGAAAACGAAAAGATAATAGTATTACCGGAAAATAATTTAGAACGAATTGATAAATATTTAAGTGATGTTCTAGATCATTCTCGTAGTACAATTCAGGCAATGTTAAAAGAAGGAAACATTTTAGTCAATGATACCATCGTTAAAGCAAACTACAAGGTAAAAACAGATGATGAAATTGTTATAACTGATTTTGAGGAAAAAGAAGTAGACATTATTCCTGAAGATATTCCGATAAATATTGTGTATCAAGATGATGATATACTTGTTGTTAATAAGGATTACAAAATGGTTGTCCATCCCGGTGCTGGTAACTATACAGGTACTTTGGTAAA
>JBFFKS010000202.1:0-3504 GCA_041555275.1 Xianfuyuplasma sp.
ATGATATAATTCACATATTGGCAAACTATTGTGAAAACATAGGACGCAAAGATATAGAGCTTCCTCAAAAGAGATGCTTGCTATATTTGCTGGGGATATTTTTATAGTGAATTGATGCCAGAAGCATCTTTTTTTTATAGCTGTTTTAGGAGGGGTTTTTGTGATAATCAAGTTATTAATTACTTACCAAATACTAGTAATCAATCTTATTCTTACGCATTTGTTAGCTAAAAATAAATATTCTAATCTGGTGATTTTCACTTCATTATTTTTATTCACAGTAATTCAAAGTGTTGCGCTATATTTTCTTAGTCCGTTATTTTCTGGAGAAAAACCAACTGCATGGTTTGTTATAGTTGGATTATTTTACTTAATCCCCCTTTACTTACTGTATGATATTAGTATCAAAAAACTTTTCACAATAATGGTTTACTGTTGGACATATACAATGATTATTGGATCTATAGCTGTAGGGTTAAGTAGTTATATTAATTTATTTGGCGAAACACTAGAAATTCTAATCATTCAAACATTTCTAATCATTACTACAATCAAATTTATAGTGTCATTCACAAAAAATAAATTTATGGTAGTAATAAGTGATGCTTCCGATAAAACAAAAAACTTACTCTTATTACTGGGTATTTCACTTTTCACAACTATAACAAGTATTAGGTATGTCATTCATCCAGATGAATTTATTTATATTCTATTAGTATTCCTTCTTCTTATCATAATAACCACATCTTATAGATTAATATTTAATAACGTACAGTCCAATATTAATCTAGATTGTGCCAATATGATTGTTTATAACGACAGTCTTACTGGAATCAGGAATAGACATTCGTTATTCGTTGATATTAACCAACTTATATTAGACAAAAAAGTGTTTACTCTTTTATTTCTAGATTTGGATGATTTAAAAAACATAAACGACACTTTTGGCCATAACACTGGTGATGAATATATTAAACATTTTGCTAAAACATTAGCTAGTCAAACACTAAATTGTGGTAGATCATATCGATTTGCAGGGGATGAATTTGTATGTATTCTCGCAAAAGAAGCCAAAGATTTTGATATTGAACTGTTCGAGAATAATATAAAAAAGGAAATGAATATATACTACGAGTTTAATGGAGTTAGTGTTGGTGTATCTGAACATCCTAAAAATGGTAGTGACCCTGATAAACTTCTCCATTTTGCCGATAGCAGAATGTATGGCATAAAAAACAGAAAGAAAATTCGAAATAGTCATTTGAGAAATAAGTAGTTATAGTATTTAGAAATTTTAAGTAATAACAAAAAGACAGCCATATGCAACTGGCTGTCTTTTTTTCAAATCACTAATTTTTGTGTATCCTTTTTTGTTCAGATATTGGGTATATACTTTTTAGTAATAGCCTATTATATCCTTTTGCTTCTTAATTGCCCACATGCAGCATCGATATCTGAGCCTTTTTCACGTCTTAAGGTTGCTGTGATACCTTTTCTCATCAGTCTTTCATGAAATCTTCTAGCTCGATCGTCATTAGATCCAACGTATTTAAACTCTTTTACACTGTTATATCTAATAAGATTTACGTAACAGTTTAACCCTTTTAAAAGTTTACCTAACTCCTCAGCTTGCTTTACGTCATCATTGATTCCTTCAAGTAAAATATACTCAAAAGTAATTCTGCGATTTGTTTTTTCAACATATTCTCTTGAAGCTTCTATAACTTCTTGAATTGAATATTTATTATTTATTTTCATTATATTACTTCTAATTTTATCATTTGATGCATGTAAACTAATTGCTAAGTTCACTTGCTTCTCTTCATTACTAAATTCTTTAATTTTTGGTACAATACCGCTAGTAGATACTGTAATATGTCGTGCACCAATTTCTAAACCGAATGGACTATTAATAATATCTATGAATTTCATTGTATTTTTGTAATTATCAAATGGTTCCCCAATTCCCATTACAACAACATGGCTAACTCTTTCATTCGTAATTTCTGCAACCTTTATAACTTGAAGAACAATCTCACTTACTTCAAGATCACGAATCTTTTTCTGTAAACCAGATGCACAAAATGAGCATCCTATATTGCATCCTAGTTGTGTGGTAACACAAACACTATTTCCATAGTTATGTCTCATAAGTACCGTTTCAATTACATTCCCATCTTGTAGTTCGAATAAAAACTTCTCTGTTCCATCACTACTAGTTTGATGTGTAGAAACCTTTAAATCACTAAAAGAGATGTTTTTACTTAAGTACTCTTTAAGACTTTTACTTATGTTCGACATTTCCTCTAATTTGGATACACCTTTTTTATATACCCATTCGAAAAGTTGTCTTGCGTTAAATTTCTTGAAACCACTTTCTACAAGAGTGTTTTCTAGTTCTTCTTTTGTAAAACTATAAAAATCATACATATTCATCACTTCATTTTCTATTTTTTAAATGGGCTAATTATAAAACGCCACATTATTTTATATGTCGGCATAAAATTAATTTTTTTCTTACCTTTTTCCATTTTCTTAACAAAATATGGGGTTACTTGTTCTACTGTGCTTCCTATAATCTTGGCGATTTTATCACCATCAGAAGTCTCACTTGTTTTTAAGAGATCTGTAAAGACCATTCCAGGACTCAAAGTACCGACAGAAACTCTATTATACTCTTTTAATTCTTTATTACAACCTTTTGTGAAGAAAGATAGTAAATGCTTGCTTGAGGCATAGATTACTGTCCCAGGAAAGACCATATTATTACTACCCAATCCTTCCATATTATATACAGTTCCATACCCTTGTTTTTTGAATATTTCTAACGCAATACTCGTAGCGTTAATCATTCCCGTAACGTTAATATCTATCACTCTTCTTATTTCTTCATCCGTTAATTCAGAAACATGCTTAAAGGGCTGATTTACCCCTGCATTATTAATCCATAGATCAATGGTACCTAAATATTCAACTGCTTTTTTAGATGCTTCAAGCGTGTCAGTACGACTTGCTACATTGGATATAATACCCAAGGTATTTTCTAAATCTTGATTACCACTGTTTAATATACTCGATTCAGATGTGCCTGTATAGACAACTTTATGACCTCTTTTTTGGAATTCAATAACCATTCCTCTACCAATTCCTCTTGTACCACCTGTTATAAAAATATTCATTGTATCACTTCTCCCATCTACAACTTGTATTGTACCATATTCATCTATTAAACCAAATAAAAACAAGCATTCACATGCTTGCTTAAACCTCTATATTTGCTTGTTTTAGTGCTTTTCTTAAAGCAAAAGCGATTGGAATTGACAGTGCTCCTAAAGCAAATTGAATTAAGTTACCAGGTACACTTAGAAATGCAGCATTTAAATCTGTTAAAAATATTCCTTCATAGAAATAATATCCAACAACCATAACAGTAAGTCCACCAAAAAGTGCAATAATGTTTTTAACAATATTTCCTCCTTGTCCCTTATGTTTATCATATGCGAG
>JBFFKS010000203.1:0-3498 GCA_041555275.1 Xianfuyuplasma sp.
GGATATAAAAGATTATTGATGCAACAAGAATGTAAATAAACATATCTTTTACAAAAATGTTTTCTTTAAGCCATTTCTTCATATATACCACCAAGCTTTTCTACAAAAATTATTATAACAAATTAACACTGAAAATTAAATATATTATTTGTATTATATAATTAATACCCATTATTTTAAAGTACAAAAAGAAAAGAAGTGAGGGGACACTTCTTTTCACGAGAGATAGGGAATAACAATTATTCTTTCTTTGTACTAATAAATGTAATTTTTTCAGCAATTACTTCTGGATATGAAAATGACTTACCTTCTTCATATTCATAATGTCTTTGTGTTAATCTTGCTTTAACACCAACTGTTGATCCTTTTTTGCAGTATGCAACTGTATTTTCAGCAATGCCAGTCCATAATGTACATTTTATAAAATCTGTATCATACTCACCAGTTTCACCATTTTTATAACCGCGTTGTATTGCTAAAGTGATTGTAGTAACGTTACGACCATCTTCCAATGTTCGTAATTCTGGATCATACACGAGACGTCCAACTAAAACAACTTGATTTATCATATTTCCTCCTTTTAAATGAATTATATAATGAAAAGGAAAAATAAATAGAATTCAAAAATCATACTTTAGGGAAGTAATAATCTGAAATTGTATATAATATCTTGTTTTATTTGGATTTGTTATGAAATAAATACCTATAGTTTAATATATTTTATAAAATAACCTATAAAAAGAAAAAAAGCATTTTTTTAAATGCTTTTTAGAAACTTACTTCAACGTCTTCTCTTTTTGATGTTTCTGCTTCAAAGAATTCTTTTTTAGATACGTTAATCATTCCAGCAACAATACTTGTTGGGAATGTAACGATTTTAGAATTAATTGTTGAGACATTAGAGTTGTATAATCTACGGGCTGCTTGTAAATGTTCTTCAACATCAGCAATGTTTTGTTGTAGATTTAAGAATGATTTTTCAGCTTTTAATTCAGGGTATGCTTCTACAGCAACGTTAATTCCCGATTGAATACCATCCATTTTACTCATAAACTCTTGTTTTTGTTCTAGCGTTAATTCTTTTGGTAAACCCGCACGCCATTTGGTAACATTTTCAAATGTTTCAGCTTCATGTTTTGCATAACCTTTAACTGCACCAATTAATTTTGTTAATACATCAAAACGTTTTGTTAATGCAACATCAATTCCACTTTCAGCTTCCTCAACCTTAACTTCTAGTTGGCGCAAACTGTTCATTGTTCCGATATACCAGAATAATGGGAATACTACTAATAATACTACTAATACAACGATTAATAATTCTGTAGACATATGTCTCACTCCTTCTTAAATATATTATTATTTAGTCTTAATTCACTAACTACTTCTTTAATTACAAATAAATCTCTTTTAAACTCTTCAAAAACTGATTCATCTAGTTTTCTAAACATTTTCAATTCAAATGTGTCTTTAAAGTTATTAATACCGATAAATAGGTGATTATCAATAAATGAAAAACTAATGTTCCCTTTATTGTTCTTTTCAAAATTCATCAATGCTTCCATGAAGTGTGGTGTTAAAACATAGAATGCACTGTGTTCACTTGTTGCAAATGTTTTGAATTTCTTATTAAATACTACACTTTCAAGTTTCACTTTGTTGAATTTTCTTTTTACAACTGGTCTACCTTTTTCTAAGACCTGTAAATATCCTTCAAAAGACTTATTAAACTCAAATCGAAAGATTCTTCCTAAGAAATAGGTTTCATAATACTCTCGTGTTCCGTTTTCAGTTCTTTCTACATGACGTTCTTCTAACTTTACATCACTTGATATAAACTGTACTCCGTCCATACTACCTGATAAGAAATCTTCAGAATGAAAACGATCAGCGCGTTTTAAAAATTCTGTTGCGTATACAACTCCTTGAGGTAATCCTTGATGAGGATCGAATTTTCCTTCATCAACAAAGCTAGTAACTAGTTCAGTTACCACATCAACTTTAAAGTTAGTGCTTAGTTTATTGAATTTTACTGATCCCATTACTGCAAATATAATACCAATAATAAACAACACTGCTCCTAGTATTAATCCGATTTGATTTGGAACTGTAAAAAAGGAAATAGCACCGATTATTGCTGCAATCCCACCAATGAGAACACTTTGCTCACTTTTCTTTTTTGTAGCTGCATATTTAGTTAAGTCTTTATTCATTTTATATCACCTTTTATAATTATACTCTAAAAATGGCTTAAATAAAATAATTATACTAATATTTTTACTTAAATAATCTCGTAGCTTTCACAGCTGTTTGCCATTTTGTATATAATACATTTCGTTTTTTATTGTCCATTACTGGTTTGAAAACTTTATCAACCTTTGCAATCTTCCTAATCTCTTCGATATTATCAAAGAAACCAGTTGCCAAACCACTTATATATGCTGCTCCTAGTGCTGTTGATTCACTTATTTTTGGTCTTACAATTTCAATATTAAGTATGTCACTTTGAAATTGCATGAGAAAATCATTCTCTGAAGCTCCACCATCTACTTTGAGGAAAGTGGGGTTAATGTTTGATTCTTCTTTCATTACTTCTATGATATCTTTGGTCTGGTATGCTAGTGATTCTAAGGTTGCTCTTGTAATATGTTCTTTGGTTGTACCTCTTGTTAAACCAAACATTGCTCCTTTTGCATCACTATCCCAGTAAGGTGTGCCTAATCCAACAAACGCAGGAACAACATATACTCCATAGTTGTCAGGAACACTGTTTGCGAGTGTTTCACTATCACTTGTTTTATCAAAGAAATCGAGGGAGTCTCGTAACCACTGAATTGCACTGCCAGCTACAAAAACACTACCCTCTAAGGCATATGTTGTTTTTCCACTGATATTGTAGGCAATTGTTGTTAATAATCCATGTTTTGACAAAATTGGTGTTTCACCAATATTCATCAACATAAAACAACCAGTTCCATATGTGTTTTTAATTGCACCTTTATCTAAACAAAGTTGTCCAAACAATGCAGCTTGTTGATCACCTAGGATTCCAGCAATTTTTACTTCTTCTCCAAAGAAAGTGTGTTTTGCTGTTTTACCGAAAATACTATTGGAATCACAAACTTGTGGTAGAATATTTTTATTTATACCAAGGATGTCAAGTAATTCTTGGTCCCATTCTTTTGTAAATATATTAAAAAGAAGTGTTCTTGATGCATTTGTATAGTCCGTTTTATGAACAGAGTTACCAGTTAATTTATATAATAACCACGTATCTACTGTTCCAAACATTAAATTGCCTTGATCCATAAGTTCTTTAACACCACTCACATTATCCAAAGCCCATTTAATCTTTGTTGCACTAAAATAAGGATCAATCAATAATCCGGTTTTTGATTTAAATAGATTATTGAAACCTTGCTTCTTTAAATCTTCACAAATTAAATTTGATTGTTTAGATTGCCACACTATGGCACTATATACTGGTTTACCAGTTAC
>JBFFKS010000204.1:0-3481 GCA_041555275.1 Xianfuyuplasma sp.
AAAAACAAAGGAAAGAGATCAAGTAATTAGCGATATCATTCTAAGTTTAAACACATAATACCTTACAACAAATAACTATTAATAAACCCCTTATTCATATCATTCTAGAATAAGGGGTTTTCATTTTTTTTCTTTAAATATAAATAAGATATAGTATAATTATACTTAGACATGTAAGGAGCAAAAAAACAGCATGTCCCATGTTGTTTTTTTTATTGCTCAAAACTATAATAACAATTTATATGAAAGGCAAGGGAAATCATGAAGAAGATTTTAAGAGGAATTATTTTATTTTTTATCGTTATTACAATAACTGGTTGTGTCCAAGACAAGGAGTATACAATTACTTTTGAAAGTAATGGAGGTTCTGATATTGAATCGATTATTCTTTTAAATGAGGATACATTTTTAGAACCAACCAATCCTACAAAAGAAGGACATACATTTGACGGATGGTATACCGAAGATACTTTTGAAACAGAATATAATTTCACTGATTTATTAGAGGGTAGTCTCGTGCTATATGCATCATGGACTCCACTGAACTTCACAATAACCTATGATGTTGAAGGGGAAGTATATGAAACTGTATCTGCCGATTATGATACAGTCCTCACAGAACCAACAGAACCTATCAAAGAACAATACAATTTTACTGGATGGTATATTGATGAGGAACTTACAACACCCTATTCATTCTCAACTCTAGTTACACAGGACCTATCTTTATATGCAAAATTCGAAGTAGATGTTACAGACTTATTTAGTGCCATATTTAATATGGCACTACTTGATAATTATAAAATGACGATGAATCTGTATTTGCTGGACTATAATTTAGATATAACTACAGAATCATCAATCGATGGAAACCACATATTAACTGAAGTACTAGGTATGTCTATAAAACAAGTAATCATTGATAATCAACCTTATTCTATCACTGAAGTTTTAGGAATCCCCGTATTGGTTCTTGATAATGAAATCGCAATGGATGACACATATACTGATTATGATTTTCTTATAGATGCAGACTTCATTATTGAGGGAGATTACTACGTTATCGATAGTGATATTCCTGAACTAGAAGAGGTTACTTCATATAAAATAAAAATCAATAATGGTTATGTCGAGGAAATGATTCTTGAAATGACGATAGATGACGGAAGTGCAATCGCAACGATTACATTCTCGGATATCGACAACGTAGTCTTAGATGATTTTGAATATCTTTCTTTAGAAGAATCAAATGAATTAATTGATTTGGTTGAAGCAACACAAATTACAGACATTGATGTATATGAAACATCTTTTTTCCTAAGTAAAATGAGACATTTAGAAATCGACTGCTCTTTCGAGTCTGAACTATGTCATATCATGTCAAATAACTTCGAACCTTTTATGTACCATTTAGGGTATCAGACAGTCGTTGATATTGATTACGGTCTAGATACCTACATCCCATATTCAGAGTATGTTGACCTTGAACAAAACGAATACAAAATCATTGAAATATTTGAATTAGCAAATTTAATTTATACCTACTACTTACCAGAAATTAGTTCAACTAATTAAGATATTATCTGAAGGGGGAAATAATGAAAAAAAATATTGTAAGGACAAGTATCTTACTCCTACTTGTCTTATTATTTTTAACAATCATCAATTCCAAAAACGAGGTTTTCGCTTCCATCAGTGATCCAAATCAAAAGTATAGAGATTTATTTGAGGATTCGAATACCGATACATTCGTAAATACAGTATCTATCAATCATTATAAAGGGACTTCATCCAATCCTTATTTTTCAAGAGTGATCAATGTTTTAGATTATTCCGAATTTTTGATGTATTCAGAATCTAAAAACTACTCAGATTCACATTTCCAAAATACACATTATTCCGAATTATATGTCTATGGTGATTCTGATCCTGATTATTACGAAAGAAACATTGTTGAAGTATATTTACCCTATATAAAAATGCCTTATAATAGTGAAAAATATAATCAAGTAAAAACTTATATTAATGATCCTGTATTTCGTCTTGATGAATATACTTTTGAACTTGAATCAATGTATATATTCAATGTCGCAGTTCTTGTCTCAACACTGACAGAAACTGAAAAAGAGTATATAGAATCCTATATTCAATCGGATATCCCACGTTTTGTATTACAAGAGACTGATACAATTACATATAAAGTACAATTTATTGAAGATTATCAAATCAAAATCACTCTTGATCTAAGTTCCTTTTTGGACACAGCTGATGAAAGTATAAAGACAGAACGATTAGATGTCGAATATTTGTTCCGCAATAACGGCGGATCAAGTCTTGATTTCCTATTACGTGAAGTTATTGATTATGAAGGGTATCTTAATGGAGATGTTGATTTAGGTATCGATTTGGATGTCCCTACAAACGTTTGGGGTGCATCGATGAGAGACCCTGAAGATGAATATCATTATATTGATATCCCTACAATAGGAACATATATGTTCGAGTTTACAGCCGGAAGCGATTGTATGCTCATCAAAATAATAAATGAGGACATGCAACTTGTATTTGATAATTCCCAAAGCACAAACTTAGGGATTAGCTATGTTAATTTATATCCAGAAGAATACTTAATCCAATTAAAACAAAAATACAAGTGTTCTGTACAACCGTCTCTCACTGTTTCACAAAACAATCTTGAGGATGATTATCCAAATACTTCAGATCCAGGATTTGAGTATATCTATCAAGGAGAAGAAACAATTTTATTCACAATGAATTATATAAATGATGTTGATGTTATTGTTTTTGAAGATGACTTCATTTTCTTAACAATCCCCAAAGACGCATTTGTCGTATACGAAAATGCCAAAGTTTTGGTGAGTCAAGCTATGGGGAGTTCAAAGATAGTAATTTTAGAGCATAACAGTGAAGACCCAATCTCAGTATCATTTAAATCTAATACCCTGAGTAATTTTAATGTTAAGATAGAAACTCAACAATCATTTGAAGGTGGATTAAACTTTGACAATTACCTAGAATTTGATGTATATAAAGTTCGAGATAGATATTTTTATATCGTTGAAAATAATGATATTGGTTCTTTATACAAAATCACGACAACAGAAGATGCAGATTTATTTATAAATGTTAATTATGTAGATTACACAATCTATGACTCAAATCATAATATCTTAAGAGAACCAGGAGATGCTGTTTATACACCACTTCTTGCAGGAGAATATTTCATTTATTTCCATTTGTTTAATGATTTTGCGCAAGCCAATGGTGTCATTAAAACATCAAAAATAGATACTGGTGAAGTGGAAGTTGTAGAACTTGTTGATAACAAATTCCAATTCTCAGGTCTGATTGCTACACAAGAGGATATAGACGAGTTTTTAATCATAGTTGAACAAGAGACGATCTATGATGTAACATGTTATGAATGTGCCTATAGTTCATATATTATTGTTGGTGTTGA
>JBFFKS010000205.1:0-3458 GCA_041555275.1 Xianfuyuplasma sp.
GCTATCTGCTTTACTGATTCGAAAGAGATCCACTAAATCATCAAAGTTTACTTTGCCAATACGGCTAAATAAATATGCACCCAAACTACCATCTTTTATAAACTCTTCTGCACTTAATGGTGTTTTTAATTCGTATAAATAAACATCATCATTATGATATGCTATAAGCAAACCAATTGCCTCAAGTTTTTTTCTTGCAGCTAGAAATGCTCGAGGTGTACAATGCATTATATCATACATTTTTTCATGTAAATATTCAGGGCTTTTCAATTTAGCTCTATCAATTAGACTCCATAACGTTAAATAAAGCGTGAACGCGTCACACCCAATTAATGGTTGATATAGTAATGTAAAAACATTACGTTCATCTGTGTCTAGGTTTTGATAGGTAATAATCCTAAACTTGTCCAGTCCATTCAACTCCATAAAAAATCCTCCTATGGATGTAATCCAACACCTTTAAATGTCATTTTAGAATCTAAATATTTATAAAATTCATTAATCTTTTTCTGCGGTCTATTAAATCCAACAAATGCATACATTAGCACTTTAAAATCCACTGATGTTTCTATTGGATTTACAGAAATAATTGTTACAACAATATGAAACTTATTAGATTGCAATAAAATCTCACCATGTTGATCATCTACATTCTTGACATCAAGTTTAAACTCTTCAGCAAGTTCTTGTATTACCGCTTTTGTTTTTGTATAATTCGCTCTGTAATAACGAGAACGTAACCCAACTACACTATGGAGTTCGCTTGTTTCAGCACTATTTCCAATAAAACTCATAAAACCCATAACTACACCTCTAATTCTTCTAGGATTTTGTTAAAATCTTTTTTTGTGTTTAATATTGATAATGAATTATTAATAACGTAATCCGCAATATCCACTTTATCATTTATACTCATTTGTGCATTAATCTTCATTTCTGCATACTCTCTTTTGATTAAGTCTCTTTCCATTAGTCGTTTAACTTGAGCTTTATGTGATGTGTATACGACTATTGTTTTATCAACCTTTTTATCAAACCCCGATTCAAAAAGTAATGGAACATCTAAAACAATTACTTTTTCATCTTTGTCTCTACTCTTCTGAATTTCTGCGTCAACAATCTTTAATACACGAGGATGAACAATACTATTCAATTTCTCTCTTTTTTGGGCATTGGCAAAAATAATTCTTCCTAGTTTTTTACGATTAATTTCACCATTTGTCAGTAATATATCACTAGTAAAGAATTTAATAACTTCATTATAAGATTCTGTTCCCTTATTTAACAATTCGCGCGCAATTTTATCGGTATCAATTACCGTAATATTACGATCTTCAAACATCTTTGCAACAGTACTTTTACCAGTTGCAATCCCTCCTGTTAATCCAAGGACTAATGTCATAAACATACCTCCATCTTCCTAGAACTTCCCTGTTAAATTATATCATATTCTCTGCCAAGTAAAAAGAAGCTATTAACTTCTTTTCACTTTTTATTTTGACATTTCGGACAATAATATGTTCCACGTCCATTGACCTTTATCTTTTTTATTGTTGTATTACATATCTGACACGGTTCATCTTTTTTTGTGTGAACATATAATACATTTTGGAATCTACCGGTTACACCGAGACTTGAAGTGTAACTTCTGATTGTAGTTCCACCTAAATTAATCGCTTTATTTAATACTTTAATACTATTATTGATGATTTCTCTATATTGTTTGTCTGTAAGAGAATTTGATGGTGTTTCAGGGTGAACTCTTGATAAAAACAGAACTTCATCAACATATATATTCCCTAGACCAGTTATAATAGTTTGATCTAATAAAGCACTTTTAATCGCAATTGTCTTCTTATGTAATTTAGTCTTCAAATACCCTAAAGTCATCTTTTTATGAAATGGTTCTAGTCCTAATTTTGTAATAGGACTATTTTTATAGATATCACTAGTCTTTACAATATCCATCGTTCCGAATTTTCTCGTATCATTATAGCGAAGGGTTTCTCCATCCTCAAAATAAAAAATGATGTGTTCATGTTTTTCTTTATTTTCAAGAGTGTTTTTAATAAAATACTTCCCTTCCATACGAAGATGAGATATCAAAGATATTTCTCCCAAATTGAAGATAAGATATTTCCCGTATCGATCAATATCTTCTATTACTTTGTCTTCAAGGACTTTTATAAAGTCATCTGTAGACATTCCACGAATTATTTTATCATAAAAGACATCTACACTTCTTATTCTTTTGCCTTTTATTAAATTATTTAACGTTCTTCTTACAGTTTCTACTTCTGGTAGTTCTGGCATCTAATCACCTAATTTATTATAGTGAACCCTAGATTCATCATATCGAATACTAACCGCTTTTTCTTCTAAAGGATGTCCGATGGCAATTATACTAAAAGGAAATCCCTTTTTAATATTCAGTACCTTTTGAACATATGTATATCTTTCCTCACGTGGGTAACAACCAATCCACACTGCTCCTAAACCTAGGTTTGTTGCTTCTAGTAAAATATTTTGCGTTACAGCTCCTAAATCTTGCTGATTAAATAAGTATGTATCAGTATCCTCAATAAGCAAGGGGATAATCGCAAGTGGTGCATCTTTTAACATCCAAGCTCCTGGTGCAGATTCACTTAAACTATCCAGTAGTTTTCGATCATCAACAACAATAAATTCCCATGGTTGTCTGTTTCTTGCGCTGGGTGCTTGCATCCCAGATTGTAGTAATTTCTTAACATCTTCTTTAGATACTGCTTCGTTTGTATATTTTCTAATGCTCGTTCTTTTCATTACCAGACTCATTATTTCACCTCCGGATTAACATGCACTACTGCATGACATATTTTTTCTTGCTTTAAAAGAGTCGCTTGAACCAACTCTGCAATGTCATGTCCTTCAATAACTGTTTTGAATCCATCGACTCGTATATCGATTAATGCTTGATAATAAGGACCATAAGCAATCATATCTAAGTGATCCACACCAATAACACCTGGGATATTAGTGATTAACTCCTTGTATTCATTACAAATTTCACGTTTAACGCTTTTCCCTTGTAAAGAGTGGATTGCATCAAGGATTATCATAATACCAATTCTAACAATGAATATCGCGATTATCATCGAAGCTATTTTATCTCCTTTTAATAACCAAGATACATTAAACCAATCTCCTGCAAGTGCACTAAAAACTCCAATAAATACAACAACGCTGCTAATAACATCACTAAATGACTCTTTCCCTGAAGCACTGATAATCTCACTGTCTTCCTTTTTACCTTTATTGATTAAATATCTAGCAAGAAATAACTTAACAACTACTACAAACAAAATAATCAATAAACTAAACACTTCAGGAACTTGCGACACAACATTAAAGTTTACTACAACTTGTTTTCCTAAATTGTACGCAATTGTTAAAATTGATATACCTAAAATCAAACTCAA
>JBFFKS010000206.1:0-3457 GCA_041555275.1 Xianfuyuplasma sp.
CAAAATTAAGTAAAACAAAAATAGACACCTACCAGATTAAATATCTAACATATAAATCATATTTCTTTTGCTTTTTTTCGATAAAGATAAGAAAAATGTTTCTTTTCAAAAAAAATAATATTGATTTTACGGCTTTATATAGCTGTAAATCATAATAAACTAAAAAAATTAAAAAAAGTTATTGTGTAATACACATTAAAGTGATATTATATAAGTGTGCCATACACAGTAAAGTATCTTAAATTTTTTTTAAAGGTTATCTGTGCACTACACAATAAATAAAAAAGGAGTAAGCATATGAAAAATAATAAACTATTCAACGATACCTATATTGAGCAATCAGTTATGAATTATAATACTGTTGGTATTGTATCTTACTTTCAAAGTAATAAGAACTCGATGAAAATAAATAGAATTCAAAAATAATCCCAGTATTCTCTCTTTAGCATTGTAATTATGATGTATATATTAAAAAAAGGAAAACAATAATTCATATGTGAATTATTGTTTTTTTTAAAAAAGATTATATTTCTTGACATGTTGACAGGGTGTCAACTATAATGATGTTGGCGCAAAAAAAGGAGATTACTATGAAAAAATATACAGATTTCATCTTCAACAACAAGAGAGTTCTTAAAATACTCTTCGCATTATCAATGATTGTCTCAATTGTCGGAATAGTTCAAATCAAACTTAATACTGATTTTGCTAGTTTTTCACCTGACGTTTCAATTTACCAAGACAGACTTGATGAGATTGAATTAATCTTTGGTGATTTAAATCAATTGACAGTAATTATAGAAACAGATGATATTACTGAAGTAGTACTACTAGACATGAATAGTTTACAAAGTTCTTTATCTACAGTTCCTGATGTTGACTTTGTTCAAGGACCAGCTCCCGAGCAACTGGTTATTAATGGAGCCCCAATTTCTTATAATGATATCCCTTCAGAAACCGTAGTCAACTATTATCAAAATTTTGGTGATTTTTCTCCTTTAAAGCAGTTTGAGGACACCAACTATTTTATATTTACACTATTTATTAACGAAAATTTTAGCAAATCTAGTGTCAGCAATATAGAAAGCACACTTGAAGATTATGAATATCAATCATATGTCTCTGGTGATTCATATAACCAATTGAAAATTACTGATTATATAATGCAAATACTTTTGATACTACCTCCACTTGCATTTCTAATAATCTTCTTAGTGTTCAGATGGCAAATGGGTGGAATTAAACCTACTATCCTAAGTGTACTTCCTGCAGGTATTGGATCTCTTTGGACCTTTGGTCTTATTGGGTGGATTGGAAATGAAGTATCAATCCTAACAGCAGTCGTACCTATATTTGTTATCGTCATTGGTAGTGCTGACGGACTCCACTTTATGTCCCATTATCAGGACTCAAAAGCAGAAGGTTTAAGTAATAAGGATGCCTTGCTAAGCACTTTGAAACTTGTTGGTATTCCAATGATTGTTACAACTTTGACTTCAATGGCTGGATTTTTATCACTTCTTTCAATTAGTTCTTCTAGCATCGTTGACTTAGCAGTTTATTCCTCAGTTGGAATTTTACTTGCGGGAGTTGCTACATGGTTTGTCTTGCCACTAATACTATCTCATAATTTAAATATCGCTAGAAAGAAAAAAGCAAACCATAAAATAGATTTCGCAACAGGACTAAAGAAACTTTCTGGTATTCCAAGTATCTTAATCGTTTTAGTAATCTTAACAGTTGCTTCAATTACTTTTGGTAGAATTAATAACGAATTTAATATGTTGATGGTGTATAAAGATTCTACGATTGTTGCTAAAAACTCACAAAAAGTTAGTGAAGTAAATGGTGGAAGCATTCCACTATTCATTACAATAAAAACAAGTGATAACGTCATTACAGTTGATTCAATGAATGAAGTATCTTTAGTCGTTGATTCCCTTAACGAGCTTGATGAAATCAATAAGGTAGTTAATCCATTTGATCTAATCAATATTGTCTATAGTACTAAGTTTTCGACTAATATATCTACAGATATATCTACAGATGTTTCAAATGATGTGGAGCTAATGATGATTTATAATATGATTAGCGCTGATCAGAACAGTACAATTAATGACTTAATTTCAAAAGATGACAATGTAGTTAGACTTTTAGTGTTTCCAAAAGATTTGGATAATGAAACCTTAACTGTCATTGAAAACAATGTAGATGACTTAAATTTAGATACCAGTGTTACAGGTGTTCAATATCTAATGAAGGATTTAAATGATTCAATTTCGGCTATGCAAATCAATAGTATTTTATTAGCCTTAGGAATTGTTTTAGTAATGTTAATTATTACATTACGAAGTTTCAAAGTTGCATTCTTTAGTTTGATACCAATTATAATAACTGTGATTAGTCTGTATGGTTTCTTAGGACTAAGTCAAATACCATTAAATATCACTACAGTTATTATCTTCAGCATAACAATAGGTGTAGGGATTGATTATGCTGTTCATTTTAGTAGTGTATATAAGCACTATTTAAGAGAAACTAATGATAACAATCTGGCAATTGATAAAGCTTATGGAAACTCTTCTAGACCAATTATTGCAAACGCTTTGGGAATTTCTCTAGGATTGAGTATTCTAACATTATCTCCACTCACAATTCACTTTAATCTATCTATGTTGATGTGGGTAAGCATGATTGTCAGTGTAGTACTAACATTAACTTTATTGCCATATCTATTCAAAGTAACAAGGAGGAAGAATAATGCCTAAGGCTATGTTTTTTAACATAAGTGAGGAAAAAAGAGAAATGTTTCTGCGTACTGCAAAAGAAGAGTTCACAAGTAAGTCCTTTGAAAATTGTAGTGTGAATTCAATCATTAAAAAGGCAAACATCTCAAGAGGATCATTTTACACTTATTTTGATGATTTAGAAGCGCTCTTCGAGTATCTACTCACCTCTTTAAGAGAAGCTAGATTATCTTATGCCAAAAAAATAATTAGTGATTCAAAAGGTGATTTCTTTATGTTTATTAGACAACTGTTTTTATATGATTATGATGCATATCAAGCTCAAGGTGTGTACTCTTTATTTAGAAACTATATTCACTATATTCAATTGATAAAAAAAGGATCCCTAAAAGATACTTTAATTAAGGACTCTCTTGGTTATTTTCTCGAAGGGAAAAAAAATATAAAAGAAGTATTCAATATTACCAGTATGAATATGTCAGAAAAAGACTTTATTGATTTAATAGAAGTAGTAATTATTTTAATGGTGAATACTTTTATCAAAGGAGAAAATGAAAAGATGGGTAAAGAAGAAGCTCTTTCCTTATTCAATAATAGACTCAAATTATTAGAGTTTGGAGTATATAAATAAAAAAGCCGTATAATATAGTGATTCTCTTTTAGTAGACACTTAAAAAAGGTTTTAAAAAAGTAGACATCTTTTTAAGGTG
>JBFFKS010000207.1:0-3445 GCA_041555275.1 Xianfuyuplasma sp.
AGGAAGTACCTATGAGGAACAAATGGCAATATGGGAGTTTGTTCCAAGTCACACCAGATTTACTGATGAAACATTAATGCCAGGATTCCAAGAAGTCTTAACAATCTATGAAACAGGACAATTTTGGGACATTTCAGATAAAGCATTCCCGTATTATTATACAGCCCAAGGAAATAGATATTTCAATCTTTATGAATGGAAAAGTTATTGGAATTCAAGTGTGAATGGTGGAGTTTTAAAAAGTGATTCTAACTATACTGAAATAATTCTAGATCAATTAGAAGATTGGAACGATTATGCAAATGAAAGGTTTAATTACTCATTTGCGGAATTACAAAATGGATTACATAGTTATTACAATCACCAATTCAACCAATACACATTGACTGAAATAAGTATATATGGTGTGAATGATATCACCCTAGATATCGATTCACAATGGAATGCATTAACAAATGTAACGGTCTTTGGTGATGATTATAATAATTATTATGATTACTTGGAAATCACTACAGATGATTGCATTTTAGATGAACAATACAATCTTGACACAACAACAGGGATTTCTTGTACAATTACTTATACATTAGAGTACCAAGGAATTACAGTCACAGCTAATAGAATTGTAAGAGTACTTGATACAACAATAATGTATTGGGATTTCTCAGAGGAAGCAGATTTAACAGGGTGGGAAATCTATAGCGACATGGGTGGTTCTGTTGTAATGTCAATTGAAGATGGAGCAATGAAACTTGTTACAACATCTGGGCAAGAAAGACATCAAACAAGAATTGATTATATGGGTATAAATTTAGAAGCAGGAAATTACTATGAAATATCATTCAAAATGAAATCAAGTATCAACAATAAACTTATTCATCTTGCGTTTGGTGAATTACTAGATTATAGTCCATGGTTTAATACATTTAAAGATCATGGAGCAGACTTCTTCTACATAACTACAGATTGGGAAGAATATAGTGCTGTCTTCTACATGAGTGAAACCAATTTTAATGGTGGACCACTGTTTGAAATGGGTGATATGCCTTATAGTGTTGGATTAGATGCAACATTATGGATTGATGATATTATAATCAGTTTTGTTGAATAATTAAACACATTAATTTTGCATTTAAATCAAATAAAAAATAAAAATAAAAAAAAATATCAGTCTAGCTGATGTTTTTTTTACTTCTTAATAGTTGATTTATTATTTTTCATAACACCGGGGCGTGTTGGTCCAGATGGTGTGATATAACATACTCTTTTGTAAAAGTAGAAGAAGATATGACTAAATATGAGTTTAACATTTTGATTAAGGAATCCAAAGTATTCAGTGAATAAACTTTCTTTAATATTCTATTTTAGTTTATTTGTTTGTGGGTGAATATAAATCTTTGAGTTCATCAGGGTCAATCTTGTATAAAGTATAAATATAATAGGAAGCAACTAAGACAGCAACCAACACTGTTACAACAATCGTTATTGTATCAAACCGATTATTTACAGTACCGAGTCTAAACATTACTTCGCCAAAGAAATTGTAACTAGCATGTAACAATATAACGGCCAAAATACTTTTTGTTTTTAAATATACTACAGCCCACATCGCTCCTGTTAAGAAAGAATAACCGACTTGGAGAATGGTTGGTGCGAGACCCGCACCACCTATTAAGTTTACCAAATGAATGATACCGAATATAGCGGATGAAATTAATACTGCTTGAAATACGCCTGTCTTTGTTTTAGGAAGTCTTTGAAGTAAGACTGTTAAAAGGACAAGACGAAATATTAATTCTTCAAAGAAACCTATAGAGAGACATTCTACAATAAATAAATATACTAAATAAGATGGCTCTGTCAACTCAGCTCTAGAATCAATAAATGCACTTATTGGGAAATTATTAATCGCAATTAACAATGCAGGAAGTACCAATAGAAGTATCGGTAATAAAGTACGCTGTTTGGGATTAAATACTTTATAACCAACTTGATACAGAAGGACTACAAATATCATACCCATGATAATCCTGGTGATACTATTTTTTACCATTTGAACTGCAATTGGATTGCTGATAAATGACAAATCTAAAAACTGCACAAGAAACATCATAATGATAGAACTTATGATGAAAATTAGTGTATATGTTTTACTTTTTACATATTTATTTTTATCATCCATAGCTTTTAATCCTTTTCTAATAATACTACAATATGTTATCAATAATACATTATCATAATATCTTAAATTATGAAAGACCTAAACGAAGTAAAAAAGACAATAGATTTGACTATTGTCTTTTATTTAATTATCTTGTAATCAACGTGCTGTTATTATTATTTTGATGTTTTCTGTAATAAACTAAAACGACACCAAGTAGTATCATTAATAAACTCATAAATTGTGAAGGTGTAGGGTATACGTTATATGCTGTTTCAAATAAAGGTAAGAATATTCCACGGTTATCTCCACGGATAAATTCTAGCATAATTCGCCAAACACCATAACCAAACATATATGTTTCGATTCTATTGTTTTTTAATAATTCAACTTTGTTCATTAGCCCAAATAAGACAAATAGGAAGAATGCTTCAAATAATTGTGTTGGGAATATAGATGCATCACCATAAGTTACATGTGCATGGCCACTAGGGAATACAACACCTAAGAACGAATCTGTAGGAATACCATAACAACAACCAGCAAAGAAACAACCAATTCTGCCAAAAGCATGTGCTAAAACAACGCCAGTAATAACGGTACTCATAATCTTTCTTACGTCTTTATTTTCATCTTTATAATAGTATTTAAGTAACAACAAGAAGGATGCGACTCCACCAATTAGTCCACCAAGAAATGATATGGATCCAAATGTTAGTTTTCCTTCTTCGATAGAATGAAAAATACCATCCAATAAAAACGAAGTAATCAAAGCAAAAACCAAACTAATCATAATTAGAATCATTAATCGGTTTGTTTGTTTTTTTGAAAATCCATCTGTTGTATCAAATCTCTTTATGATATATAGAATCATTAAAAATACACCAATGACAATCATAACATCATATAGTGGGATTGTATATCCGAATATATCAGGCAATAAAAATGGATACATAAAATCAACTCCTAAAAGGATAATGAAACACAATAATGAATCTAACTCAAATCTACTGTTATTTAATTTTATCATAAAATCATTGAAATTTTTATTCAATATATCTTTTTTCTATTTAAGAAGGTTGTTATTATAAATCAAATAGGTTCATCTTTTTATTATTTGCTATTATGAATTAATATTCGTTTGCTTTTTATAGTAATAGTATATTTGAATGTGTTATAATTTATTTTATAGAAAGGTTGGTGTTATTTATGGAACGTGTAATAGGAAAAAAATTACGAGTAAAAGTTATAAAATCTGCAAATCATGTAGAATTAGAAACAATG
>JBFFKS010000208.1:0-3440 GCA_041555275.1 Xianfuyuplasma sp.
GTAACAGCCTTTTGAAGTTTTTTATATCCTCTAGCACCTGCATAAGACTCGTCACCAATCATCATACCAGCCCATTGCTGATCACTCATAGCACCAGTACCACTATCTGTTAATAAATCGATATAAACATCTTCGCTTCTTAAAGAAAATGGATTATATCCAGCATCATGTAAGAACTGTATTCTTTCTTCTTTTGTAGTTACTTTTATTGGCTCAACCATCTTAATACGATAAGGTGGAGCTACGTATTTTCTGTTCATATTATTCCTCCAGTATTTCATAAAATTACACCATGTGTATTATATATTAAAATGTTAGCGTTTACAATATAAAAATCGATATTTTTACTTTAAATTAAAAACTATAAAATCTTTCGATTTTATAGTTTTTTTATTCTTCAATTGGTTTGATCGAACGAATCATGTATACAAATGGAGTATCTAGAGCTGCGACTATCACCTTAATGATATATGTTGTCCAGAAAATCTCCCAAACAATCTCCCATGGTAAACCATCTCTTCCGAAAATTACAATTGGTGCGAATGCAATTGGAACGAAAATAATTGAATCAATTAATTGAGATACTAGTGTAGATCCATTATTACGTAACCAAAGCATCTTTGGTGATGAATACTTTTCTTTAATCTTTTGAAAGAAGTAGACATCAAATGTTTGTGATACAATATAGGCAAGTAAACTACCTAGAGCCAAACGTGGTAGAAATCCGAAGATTGTCTCAAGACTACCTTGTGCAAAATCGAAACTGTTTGGTTCAAATAATAATGCAAACTGCATAACAATTACTGTTGCTAGTAAGCTAAAGAATCCAATAAAGACTGCCTTTTTTGCATCTTTCTTACCATATTTTTCACCTAGAGCATCTGTAATTAAGAATAAAGTACCGTACATGATATTACCTAAAGTAGCCGCAATAACAAAATTTCCAATCTCAAAATCAATACTCTTTGTAACCTGAATATTTGCCAAAACAGTACCTATTGCAATCCATGCAAACAATCCTGTTTTTCCAAATAATTTATAAACGCCAACGATTAATAAAAAATTAACGAGCGCAAATAAAAACCATAATATAATATTACTCATAATAATTCCTCCTAGTTTTGGTATCGCAGGATGGTTACGAACTGCGTTTAAAGCATTATAACTATATAATATATATATAAGAAAGTCAATACGTTTGATATAATTATTTATGTAGGTGGTTATACCGCAATTCAAGTCAAAACTAATTCATTTGAATATGATAAATTAGTAGTGGAGGTGACACATGAAATTAGAAATTCAAGAAGCAATCAATTGGATTGATGGGAATATTTGTGATGAGGTAACCCTTAAACGAATTAGTGATTATATCGGATATAGTGAATTTCATACTAGTCGAAAATTCAAAGAATATACTGGTAGTACTCTACGAAGTTATATTATGCTAAGAAGATTATCATTAGCTGCAAAAGAACTAAGAGACAAGAACGTACGAATTATTGATGTCGCGTTTAAGTACGGATTCAATAGTCAAGAAGCTTTTTCTAAAAGTTTCAAAAATGCCTTTGACATTAACCCTGGTGAATACGTTAAAACCAAGAGAGCCATTCCCTTATTATTTAAAAAAGATGTGTTATTCCCCGACAATTTATATAGAAAAGGAGAAATTATTATGGTGAGAGATGAAGAGATAAAAATTACTCTAGAAGAAACAAAGAAACATAAATTTATTTATTTGGAACGCGAAGGGGTTGACAATTACATCGATTTTTGGGATCTAGTCGACAAAGAGAAGGATATGGATTGTGATGAATTACATGGTCTATTGGCAAGTATCCCTGGTAAGTTTAGTGAAGGATATGGAGCTTTCACAGAAACTGGATATATTTTTGGAAAAGACGCTAGTCTAGATTACAAAATCGATTCAAAGTATGGATTCAAAGAAAAAATTATTCCTACACAGAAATATTTAAAATTTGAGCACCCCGGATTCAATGAAGCTGAATTTGAAGAGGCCTTAAAACAAGTAAGGAGAATTGCTCTAAAAGAATTTGATTTTAAAATGAATCGTTACGAAAAAGATGAAAGCTTCGTGAAAGCATACGAACACAGTGGTATGGAAATCTGTTTTTATTCGATAAGAATTCCTTTAAAACAGACAAAATAATCTTTGTTAAAGAGAAACCATTCAAATGGTTTCTTTTTTTATTCTATTTTACGTAACTTTATTTAGAAGATGCATCATTATATATAAATTTCACAAGTTCCCCTTATATTTTTACATATATGTAGTAAAATAGAAGTGTTGAAAATATCAAGGTTGGTGATTAAATGACAAATAAATGTGGAATTGATATTGGAAGTACAACAATTAAGACAGTTGTAATTAATAATCAGAATGAAATAATCTATAAAGATTATATGCGTCATAAGAGTAGTATTACTGCATCTTTAATTACGCTTCTTAAAAAAATCCAAAAACAATTTAATGGAACAGAAATGTATTTTAATATGACAGGTAGTGCAGGAATGCTACTTGCATCTGACGTTGATGTTCAATTTACCCAAGAAGTAATTAGTGCGACAAAGGCATTAAGACAAACGGGTGGAACGTTTGATTGTTGCATCGAACTCGGAGGAGAGGATGCAAAAATCATCTTTTTTGATGGAAATAATATCGAACAAAGAATGAATGGTAGTTGTGCAGGTGGAACAGGTGCATTTATCGATCAAATGGCCACTCTTCTTGATAAAACCATTGAAGAGTTAAACGAATCAGCAAAATCTTATGAAAAAATATACCCAATCGCATCACGTTGTGGTGTTTTTGCAAAAAGTGATATCCAACCCTTATTAAATCAAGGTGCAAATCATTCAGATATTGCAGTAAGTATTTACCAAGCGATTGTAAATCAAACCATCGCAGGACTTTCTCAAGGTAAAAAAATCAAAGGTAGAGTTGCTTTTCTTGGAGGTCCTTTAACTTTTTCAAGTGAGTTAAGAAAAAGATTTATCGAATTTTTAGATTTAGAAAACGTCTTTATTCCAAAAAATGGTGAAGTATTTGTGGCTCTCGGAGCAGCCTTGACTGGTGATACAACATTACTTTCCATTGATGATCTTGTGAAACGTGTTATTGCGTATGAAAATGCCCCACATAAACAGGTTAAAAAAATATTAAAACCACTATTTGATTCATCAAAAGATTTAGATATATTTGTTAATCGTCATAATCAAGATAATGTAGAGGAAATAAATCTAAAAACATATAAAGGCAATGCTTATTTGGGAATTGATGCAGGAAGTACAACGACTAAACTTGTATTACTGAGTGAGGATAACAAGATACTATACTACTTTTATTCTCATAATAAAGGGAATCCTGTCGATATGGTTAAAGAAGCCCTACATGAGATATATGATCTTATCAATGGTGA
>JBFFKS010000209.1:0-3431 GCA_041555275.1 Xianfuyuplasma sp.
GTTATTATTGCAACGAAAAGTAAGAGGAGTGTTTTATTACTATTTTTTAAGTTTAGTTTTAAAATACCAAACTCATATATGAAAATAGCCATAACAATTCCACTACCATAAAGCGGTTGATATGGACCAAATAAAACAGAATTATCCCACCATCTTCCTAAAAAGATAAGATTGATAATTCGTTCAAGTATCCATCCGCCCAATGAGTAAAATAATAAATATAAAAAATATCTCTTCATTTAATCACATCCTTATTTATATTATATAGGTTCATTCGCTTTCTTTCAAAGAATGTTGCATTAATTATAATAATATACTATTATCTTAATGTTTGTTATAATGAAAACGAGGTGGTATTAATGAAAATAACTATAGGTGATTATAATATTTTAGAAGTATTAAGAGAAACGGATATTGCATATTTACTAACAAATGGTGAAGATGAGGTATTTCTTCATAAAAAACAAGCAACTAGAAAATTACAAGATGGAGAAAAAATAGAAGTTTTTTTATATTATGATAATCAAAAACGTGCAACAGCAACAATGAAAAAACCCTCAGTAGATTTACATACTGCAGCATTTGTGGAAGTAGTGGACGTGAATTTCCATTTAGGTGTATTTTTAAATGTTGGACTTATTAAAGATTTATTATTATCAAGAGATGATCTCCCTTTTGTTAAGAAAGAATGGCCAAAAAAAGGAGATTTGCTTTTTGTTAAAATGAAAGCAAGTAAAAATCAATTAACTGCGAAGATTATTCCTCGCTATGAAGTTGTTAATATGTTAAAACCGCAAACAGAATTAGAACTAGATGAAACATATGATGCATATTGTATTTATAAAACAGAGGAAGGTGTCGTGTTTATTACAAAAGAAGGACATTACATTTATGTCTATTTTAAACATATGCGCAAAATCTATCGACTTGGTGAGAAAGCTCAAGTTAAAATCACAATTAACAAAGGAGATTACCGATATAACGGAACTCTAATTGAACAAAAAGAATTGATGATGAGTAAAGACGCAGAGTACATAATGAAATACTTGAATAGTGTAGGCGGAGAAATGCCTTTTACTGATAAAACCGACAGTGAGAAAATTCAAGAAGTATTTAGAATGTCTAAAAATGCTTTTAAAAGAGCTTTAGGTACTTTATACAAGGAAAAAGCAATTGAATTACATCCTGATAAGACATCTCTTGTACAACCTCTTGAAAAATAATATAACCTAATATATAATTGAAATGATAAAAAAGCAGAAAAGGTGAAATTATGGGTCGTAAATTTGAAGTAAGAAAAGTCGCAATGGCAAAAACCATGCTGCATAAAAGTAAGTTATATTCACGATATGGGAAAGAAATTTATATGTTAGCAAAGACTGGTGGCGCTAATCCTGATTCGAACTTGGGGTTAAAACATTTAATTGACAAAGCGAAAAAAGCACAAGTGCCAACAGACGTTATTAAACGTAATATCCAAAAAGCTGAAAAAGGAATCGGAGAAGATTATCATCCCGTTCGATATGAAGGGTTTGGACCTGGAGGAATTGGAATAATAGTCGATACATTGACAGATAATGTTAACCGCACAGTAAGTGAGGTTAGAAACTGTTTTACAAAAGCAGGGAGTAGTCTTGGTGTTAGTGGTTGTGTTGAACATGGATATAAACATCTCTCATACATAAGTGTTAGTGGTATGGATGAAGAAACCGTATTTGAAACACTGTTAATGAATGATATTGAAATTTTAGAAATCGAAGAGGAAGACGGAATCATTGAACTAGAAGCTGACGGATACGATTTAAATAAAATCCAAGAAGCTCTAGAAGCTGCAGGAGCCGAAATCGTAGATAGTGAGGCTGGTTGGTACCCGTTAGACTACATTGAATTAGATGAAGAAAACCAAGCCATTTTTGATAAGTTTATGGACATGATAAATGAATGTGAAGACGTTCAAAACGTATGGCACAATGTCAAAGAGGACTAAAGGAATGTTCACATTCCTTTTTTTATATGCATTAATCTTGACATCAAGATAAATATTCGATATTATAAAAATGGCTATATCATTTGTTTTTATTTAGAAAGCAAATTATAATAATTATAAAGGAGTGAGATAAATGAAAAAAATATTATTAGTAGTGAGTGCATTAGTATTTGTTTTTGTATTAAGTGCATGTGGAACATCAGATGACGATGTACTGAAAGTTGGTATGGATTTAAGATGGCCACCATTTGAAACAGTAGATGGAGACGGTATGCCAACTGGTATCAGTGTTGATTTAGCATATGAATTAGGTGAATATCTAGATAGAGAAGTAGAAATTGTTGATTTGGAATTTGGAAGCTTAATTACAGCTTTGGAAACAAATGAGATTGATATTATTATTGGTTCAATGAGTATTACAGAAGAACGTGCATTAAAAATTAATTTTAGTGAACCGTATTTCTATTTCCCATTGATTACAGTATTAAATAAGGATTTCTATGATTTATATCAACCAATGACAAAAGAGGATCTATTTGGATTAACCAATGAAGTTGTATATGTTGGACCAAAATCATTTGTATCATTGAGTATTCCTCAAGCAGAAGCAGTGAATCCAGTTATTCATGAAGTTAATGATTCTAATGCAGCAATCCTTGAGGTAGTTTCAGGTACTTCGGATGCATTTATTATTAGTGCTTCAAGCGCAGCAGGATATAATAGTGAAAATCCTGATACAACTGTTATAATGTGGGATCCAATTACATCAAGTCCAATTGGAATGGGAATGCGAAAATCTGATACAGATTTATTAGAACAGGTAAACGCATTTATTGCAGCATTGGGAGATACTGGTGGAGTTTATGAAAGATTAGCTGCGAAATATGATGACATTATTGCAGAAGAACTTCCTGGACAAGGACTTAGTTTTTATACTGAGTAACAATGAATATATTTAAAAAAAATAAAACAATTAACATGATTGCAGCCCTACTCGTTTTTGGGCTGCTAATTTATGTTATGTGGATTTTTTATCCTGGAAGAGATAATTTCCAAATGTCATTGTTATTACCTTGGAGTAACACAATCTTTAAAGGTTGGCTTATAACGATTGCGGTTAGTGTCATCACTCTGGTTTTAAGTATTGTTTTTGGTTTTGGGTTATATTTATTAACAAAAAGTGAAATATTATTCATTCGATATCTTGGAGATATTTTTAACGAACTTATTTTTGGAAGTCCTTTGGTAGTGTTTTTATTAGTAGTATTTTATTTTATTGCAGTACCGGCTAATTTGGATAATCGTTTTCTTGCCGGAACTATCGCTCTAAGTTTATATATGGCACCTTATATGAAAAACTTATTTGAGGGAGCGATTAAGTCTATAGATCCTTTGCAATATCAAGCAATGACTGTTTTTGGATTCACACCATATCAAAAATATA
>JBFFKS010000210.1:0-3395 GCA_041555275.1 Xianfuyuplasma sp.
CCATCAATAATAATTTCTGCGATTAAACCTATAATTTCAAATAATATATCACTCATTTTTCTACCCCCTACATAAAATTATATCAAATAGATACATCTAAGACAATTTATAGTTTAAAAAACCAAAGAGACAATAATGTAGCAATGAATTACCTTTTTTAAATAATTAATTATATATTTTAGTGTAAAAAAATGAATGAATAATATATAATGTTAACGAATAATAATTGAGATAAACAAAGGAGAATTATCATATGAATAAAAGTGTTAATGCAATTAGATTTTTAGGAATGGACGCAATAAATAAAGCGAATAGTGGACATCCAGGGATTGTCCTTGGGGCTGCTCCAATGATTTATACATTGTATAATAAGTTTATGAATGTAACAAAGGATAGACCTTTATGGTTTAACCGTGATCGTTTTATTTTAGCTGCAGGGCACGGTAGTGCAATGTTATATGCAACGTTACATCTTGCTGGTTATAAGCTAGGAATCGATGATTTAAAAGCATTTAGACAATTAAACTCACTAACGCCAGGACATCCTGAATACTTACACACAGAAGGAATTGATGCGACAAGTGGACCACTTGGACAAGGGATTGCTATGGCTAGTGGAATGGCAATTGCTGAATTGTATTTAGGCGCTACTTTTAATAAGGATGGATATAATGTTGTAGACCATTTTACATATGCTTTGTGTGGTGATGGAGATTTACAAGAAGGTGTAACTCAAGAAGCTATGAGTTTAGCTGGACATATGGGTCTTGGTAAATTGGTCGTATTATACGATTCAAATGATATTCAATTAGATGGTCCAACTTCTTGGGCGAATACAGAAAATGTAAAAGACAAGTATGAAGCAATGAACTGGCATTATATTAAAGTATCAAATGCCAATAATATAGATGAGATAAATGAAGCGATTTACATTGCCAAAGGGGTCAAAGATAAACCAAGTATTATTGAAGTAAAATCGGTAATCGGATTTGGTAGCACACAACAAGGTGAAAGTGCTACCCATGGCTCACCTTTAGGAAAAGAAGAAACAGACTTAATAAGAAAAAAATTAAATTATAATTATGGTGAGTTTGAAGTGCCTAGTGAAGTGTATGAGGACTTCAAAAAGAACTCAACTGAGAGAAGTAATAGTGCATTAAAAAAATGGGATGAATTATATACTGAATATAAAAAAGCATATCCCCAACTAGCTAAAGAACTTGAAGCGATTATGAATGGAGAAATCACAGTCGATCTAGAGAAGGTATTACCTCAAGTTAATTTAGGAGTAGTAGAAGCATCCAGAGTTAGTAGTGGAAAAACAATTACTAAACTCAGTGAGTCGATTGTTAGTCTAATTGGTGGTAGTGCCGATTTAACAAAATCAACAAAAGCAAAAGGAGTTAATGGTGATTTTTCATCAGTAAATCCTTTGGGAAGAAATATTAATTTTGGTGTTCGTGAACATGCAATGGCAGCGATGGTTAATGGTATGACGTTACATGGATTAAAAGCATTTAGTGGTGCATTCTTTGTTTTCGCAGATTATTTAAAACCAGCCGTTCGTATGGCAGCAATTATGGGAATACCTTCAATTTATGTGTTCTCTCATGATAGTGTTGCTGTTGGTGAAGATGGTCCAACTCATGAACCTATTGAACAATTGAGTATGTTACGAACTACACCGAACGTAAACGTATTTAGACCAGCAGATGCTAATGAGACCAATTATGCATATAGAAGTGCGTTAGAGAGCAAAAAAACACCAAGTGTCATTGTTTTATCTAGACAAAATTTAGAAACAAAAGTTGAAATAGAATACGAAAACTTCAAAAAAGGTGGATATGTTATTAGAGACCAAGAAAATTTTGAAGGAATTCTTATTGCTACAGGTAGTGAAGTAGGACTTGCGCTTGATGTTCAAGCAACATTGGCTCTTGAAGGAATTTTAGTTCGAGTTGTATCAATGCCTTGTGTGGATATTTTTAAACAACAAAGTGCGAAATACAAAGAAAGTATATTACCAAAATCTTGTACAAAACGATTGGCATTAGAAATGGGTGTACCAGATTTATGGTATCAGTTCGCAAACAATGTTAAAGGAATTGAAACGTATGGTGTAAGTGCACCAGGTGAAACAGCAATCTCACACTTTGGATTTACAGTTGAGAACATAACTAAAATATATAAAAACATAAAATAATATAAAAAGAAGAAGACAAACGTTATTGTTTGTCTTCTTTTCTCATTTTTTTTAAGAATTTTCCAAAGTTACCATCTTTAATATAATTTATCATATAGGTTGCTACTTTTGGACTAAATTGAGTACCAATACCATCTTCTAGTTCTTTGATAATTTTTTCTTGTGGTAAAGCGACTTTATATGATCGTCTATTAGACATTGCACTTACAGAGTCACAAACATGTATTATTTGTGATGGGAATGGTATTTCCATTTCCTTTAAACCATCAGGATAACCCGTTCCATCCCATTTCTCATGATGGTGTCTTACTGTTTTTGCGATGGGTTCTAAACCTCTGGACTTAACTAAAATATCATATCCAAAAACAGAATGTTGTTTAACATGATCATACTCTTCAGACGAAAGTTTCCCATTTTTATTTAGGACTTCAGGATTCACCCCAATTTTTCCTATGTCGTGAACTAACGCTGACCAATATAGGTGCCTTAGATCTTCGCTTGATAGATTTAATCCTCTACCAATATCAAGACATAGCTGTGATACTTCCTCGCTATGAGACTCTGTATAAGAATCATATAATTCCAAAGTCTTAACTGAACTTCTAACGATATCATCCTTTAAACTGTTATTTTGTGAATTAATCATTCCTATTGAATAATAACTATTTACCAATTTTTGAAATGATTTAAAGGTCTCCACGTCAATTTCGTCAAAACTTTCAGATGTATCATAACCAATATCAAAACTCATAGCACCAAAAAAGTTTTCTCCGATTTTGATTGAAAATCTTATTGATTCTTTAATTTTACCATACTCATCAAGATATTTTTTTAGGTGAGAATCTGTAGGGATTGAGGTTTTATGATCAGTATTATAAACGATTTCAGGTGAGAAATGATTCCAAATAAATGTTTGTTGATTATAGTTAAGTGAATTTAATAAATCCACATCATAACCATTTGAAGCTACGAAATCAACGGTTTGTTCTCCTTTTATATAACAAGTTGCTCTTGAAAATTTAGGGTAGATTTCACAAGCTAAATTGAACATATCTTTTAAATATCTTCTCGAGAACTGTTCAATTTCTTCAGGTAGTTTATTTTGAATATTAAATAGATTATTTATCGACAAAATTACTTTTTCAAGATTACTTCTTGCAGTAACCATATCATTATAATTATTTTCGCGTTC
>JBFFKS010000211.1:0-3382 GCA_041555275.1 Xianfuyuplasma sp.
AAGGCTGCAGTATTTTTTAGTTTCTTATCTGTAATCATTATTTTATTTATGTATATCTTATTTCTAGGTAAAATGCAATCTGATAATCTTGCGAATGCCTATGGCGGTGTAGACGGAATTGAATGGTTAGTTGCTAGTTGGATAATGGCGGGTATTGTTACTGTTAGTACAGTTACAATTCCTCTTGGTGCTGTTGGTAACTTAATTGATGACCGTGCAGATGGTAGATTGAATGACTTTTACACCTCACCAATCAGGAGAAATATTTTAGCTTTATCATATCTAATTGGTGCATGGGTTATTGGATTCGTTATGGTATTTGCAAACTTTATTCTTGGTTTAATTTATGTTTTGAGCCAAGGAGGAGAGATGTTTAGTTTAATGCAATTGCTTCAAATGGTAGGGTTAATGATGTTATCAATTATGACTTTCTCTAGTTTCTTTTTCCTAGTATCAATGTATATTAGGACAAGAAATGCATACGGTACATTGGCTACATTAACTGGGACTTTTATCGGGTTTTTAGGTGGAATTTATATTCCAATTGGTGTACTAGGCAAAAATGTTCAAAATGTAATGAATGTTTTGCCAACAGCTCACGCAGTAACAATCATTAGAAGAGTCTATATGAAAGGTGCTATCGACAAAGTGTTTGGTGGTGCTCCAGATGAATACTATAATGAATATGCAAATATATACGGACTTAATGTTTCTATTGGTAATTTTGAGTTGACAAGTACGCACATGGTTTTATCGATGGTTATTTTTATGATTATCTTTTATGTTCTTAGTGTTCTTAAACTATCAAGAACAAAATTATAGAATTCATAAATTATCCATAACTTAGTTGTATAATTAAAAATGAGGTGATAGATTATGGGATTATTTAAGAAGAAAAAAATAGAACAAGAAGATACAAGAACTGAACTTGAAAAAACTTTCGAAGAAAAAGGACGATCAGCTGGAGCGAAAACTGGTATGTTTGTTCAAAAAAGTGTTGATAAAATAAACGAAGTGAAAGAAAAATTAGAGCGTGATGGAAAATTAGATAAATTACGTGAATTGGGACATAAAGTGGATGACAAAATTGACGGTGTCGTTGACAAAGTTTCAAAAAAAGGAAAACAAGTCGTAAATAAAGTGAAAAAGAATCCTAAAAAGGATATAATTGTAGAAGAAGGAAGCGACTATTACGAATAGGTATTGGATTCCAATACCTTTTTTATTACAAAAGAGGTGATGATTTTGGAAGGTTTTTTACAAGATGCTATAGTATACTTAGGAACATTTGGATTTGTAATGATTGTTGTATTAGGAATTTTACATCCTATTACATCAAACCCATGGAGTTTTTTAACATTATCACTTAGTATAAGTGTACTTGGAATTGGGTGGGGGTATACTGTACTCTTTATTTCTAATGTTATTGGAATCGTAGTGCTTTATGCATTGGTTCATCTAATAAGAAAAAAATCACATGACTATTTCCATAAGAAAAAATATTCCAAAAAAGCCTTGGAATGGGTAAAAGAAACACCATCTTGGAAACATATGGTTGTTATTGGGATGCCGATGGTACCAACATTTATTATTAAATTATCGATTCCATTTACAAGTATTTCATTTAAAGAATATTTTATAACTTTATTAGGATCATATATCTTTTTATTTTTTGGAAATTCATTGATGTATTTTGGTATAACATCGTTAATCACTGATACAATTCCAGATTATGTTTCATACATTATTTTGGTATTATTAGTATTATATATTTACTTCGGAAAACAAATTCGTGATAAGTGGCAAATTGATAAAATCTATAATGAAGAATAAACAAAAATAATGTGGTAATTTAGCCACATTTTTTTTATAATATAGGTAGAGAGAGGTGATGCTATTGAAGTCAATTCCAATACTTGAGTTTGATGATAGAAAAGCTATTATTGAACCTAGTGAGCAATTTAGCAAACTAGCTAATATGCCTAAAAAAGTAGTGTTAACATTTTTTAAAAAAGAAGTAGATCGTATGTACGAAGATAACAAAGTGCAAAAAATTCATACACTTAGAAGTGAAATGGGTGATCATCCTTTGTATAAATTTATGGGGGAAGACATCGGACTATTTGCTTTAGGTGTAGGTGGTCCACTAGCTGCAGGGCTGTTTGAAGAACTAATTGCTTTAGGTGCTACTCACTTTTTATGTTGTGGTGGTGCAGGGGTACTCGTACCTAAAGAACTTGGTTGTTTAGTGATTCCAAATGAAGCAGTTCGCGATGAAGGGACAAGTTTCCATTATGTCGAAGCAAGCAGAACAATTAAGGCGAACCATAAGTATTTAAGTAAAATCAAAAAAATATTACTTGATTTACGTATCGATTTTATTGAAGGGAAAACTTGGACTACAGATGCTTTTTATCGAGAAACCAAATACAAAAAAGATCTTCGTGTTTACGAAGGGTGTATTACAGTTGAGATGGAATTTGCTGCATTAGTAGCAGTTGCTCAGTATCGAAAAGTTGATTATGCACAAATATTGTTTAGTGGTGATGACTTAAGTCGTGAAGTTTTTGACGGTCGTGATTGGCATGAACAAACAATGATCAAAAAAGATTTACTTGGACTTTGTAAAGAAGTTTTAGATAAAGTGTAAGAAGACTCAATAATTTTCAACTATGTGTTAAAATTTAAGTAGATAGGAGTGGTATTATGGTTACAGCAATTTATATAGTCTTTGTCTACTTTTTGACTTTTTTTATAATTGCAACAATAGTTAAGAACAACAGTATTGTTGATATTGGATGGGGATTAGGTTACGTAATTTCATCGTGGATTCTCTTTTTCATTACAAAGACCTATACAACAACACAAATTATTATGAATATTATGATTAGTTTATGGGGATTACGATTGTTTTATTATATTCTTAAACGGAATATTTTTGAAAAAGAAGATTTTAGATATGCTAACTGGCGAAAAGCGTGGGGTAAATATGTTATTCCTAGAGCATTTTTGCAAGTCTTTATGTTACAGGGATTCTTGATGTATTTGATAGCTTCAACATCGTTTTACATCAACTCAAATAATCTTGAATTTAATTTAATTTCTATTGTTGGGATTGTCATATGGTTCATTGGATACTTCTTTGAGGTCGTTGGAGACAAACAACTTAAAAATCATATTGCTAAAAAGACAGGAACATTACTTGAGACTGGTCTTTGGAAAATTACAAGACATCCAAATTACTTTGGTGAAGTTGCAATGTGGTTCGGATTGTATATTTTTGCATTATTAAATAATGCTCCTTGGTATCTGATTATAAGTCCTCTTGTTATCACTAGTGTCCTTAGATTCATCAGTATTCCAATCCTCGAAGAAAAAATGA
>JBFFKS010000212.1:0-3361 GCA_041555275.1 Xianfuyuplasma sp.
TAAACTTTTAATGCTCTTGTAATGATTTCGTCAATAGTTTTTATAGGAATTATTTCAAGATTGTCTTTTACATCTTGAGGGATATCTTCTAAATCCTTCTTATTTTCAAAAGGAATCATAATTGTTTTCAATCCGCTTCTATGTGCTGCGATTGATTTTTCTTTTAACCCACCAATTGGTAATACTCTACCACGTAATGTGATTTCTCCTGTCATTCCTAAAAAGTGATCTACTTTCTTGTTTGTTAATGCACTTACTATAGCTGTTGTGATTGTAACACCAGCACTTGGACCATCTTTTGGTACTGCTCCTTCAGGAACATGAACATGAATATCGTTTTCTGAGAAAACTTTTATATCAATACCTAATTTATCAGCATTTGATTTTACATATGAAACTGCAGCTTGTGCACTTTCTTTCATTACGTCTCCTAGTTTACCTGTTAATACAAGTTTACCAGATCCTTTGTAATATGTTACTTCTACTGATAGTGTATCTCCACCAAACTGGGTATATGCTAGTCCTGTAACAACACCAACCTGATCAAATGCATCTGCTTTACTATTGCTAAATCTTGGTTTACCTAAGAAATCAACAACAGTATCACCTGTAATTTTTACATTATCTTTCTTATCACCTAATATTATCTTAATTGCTTTTCTTATTAGTGAACCAAATAAGCGATCTAACTGTCTTACTCCCGCTTCTCTAGTATATGAACGGATAAGTTCCATAACTGCAGAATCATCAATAATAAATTTCTTTGGATCAAGACCATGAGTTTCTAATTGTTTTGCAATTAAATGCTCATTTGCGATGTTTAATTTTTCAATCTCAGTATAACTACTTAACTCAATAATTTCCATACGATCACGTAATGGTGCGGGGATATTACCTAAGTAGTTTGCAGTTGCTATAAATAACACTTGGCTTAAGTCATACTGTTCCTCGAGGTAGTGATCACTAAATTTTGCATTTTGTTCTGGATCCAATACTTCAAGTAACGCAGCACTAGGATCTCCTTTGTAATCAAAACCAAGTTTATCAATCTCATCAAGTAAGAAAACAGGATTAATAACTTTTGCTTTCTTCATTCCTTGTAAGATACGTCCAGGTAAAGCACCTAAATAAGTTCTTCTGTGACCTCGAATCTCAGATTCATCTTTTACTCCACCTAATGATTGTTTCACAAAGTTACGTCCTAAAGCTTTTGCGATACTTTGTGCTAAAGACGTTTTACCTACACCAGGAGGACCAACTAAACATAATATTGTTTGAGGATTTTTCCCAGTTAAAATCTTAACTGCAAGGTATTCAATGATACGTTCTTTAACTTTTTCTAGTCCAAAGTGTGTAGAATTTAAAGCGTCTTCGGCTTTATGAATTTCTTCTTGATCGATACTAACTTCAAACCATGGTAAATCGATTAAAAAGTCTAAATATGTTCTAATTACACCAGATTCCCCACTTGAAGCAGGAAGTGTCTGATATCTAGATAACTCATAAAGAGCTTTTTCTTCAATATTCTTTGGCATTTTCTTCGCTAAAATTTTGTCTTTTAGTTCATCAATGTCACTCTCTTTTTTAGCTTTATCACCAAGTTCTTCTTGAATTGCACGCATTTTTTCTCTTAAATAATACTCTTTTTGATTTTCATCAATATTTTTCTTAACAGTCATGTTGATTTGATTTTCAATTTGTCCCATGTACTTTTCTTTTTCAATATCTTCTAGTAAGTAAGTTAATCTTTGGTTTAACGAAGCTGTTTCAATGTATTTAAATTTTAGATTTTCACTAATTTTTAAACTGTTAGCAACAATATCACATAACTTATCACTTGAAACGCCACTTTGTATTGCTTCTAGACTTTGTTTTGGGTTTTTAAGTAATATTTTGCTGTTATCTAATACTTGTTTTGCTAACATTCTAACTAATGCGAGTTCTTGATCAATATCATCTTGAACTGTAGGCATTGTTATGAATTTTGAAACAAGGAATGGTTCATTTTGTTCAATTTTAAGTAATTCTGCTCTTATTATTGGATCAAACTTCACCTTATAGTTTCCATTTGGTAATTTTATCTTAATTCCAATTTTCGCCACAACACCATTATGCAACACATTTTCTGATGTGGGTTTATCATGCATTGGATTTTCTTGAATTAATAATAAAACATGTCCACTAAAATTCTTTTCTGCTTCTATTAGCGCATTTTTTGAAATAGCGCGACCAACTTCAACACGAAGATCTGTATGAGGAAAAGGCGCAACTCCACGAATTGCGATACTTGGTAATATACCTTCTGTCAAAACATTTCTACTATACATAATCTCACCTCTTTTTTAGATTCTTCTTGATACTTATATTATACTCGAAATACTTGCTATTATCAATATATAAGCAAATCTTCGTCATATTTCGAACGTTATACATTATATTGCATTATAGCCTAATAATAAAGTAAAAAGAAATAAAGAAGTAGCTACTAATAAGCTACTTTCATTAATTGTACTCTATATAATCATTTTGCTTGTATAATATGCAATTATATAGTCTTTAACATCCTTTGGATTTTTTAGCTGTAATATATCTGATAATAATATATTTAAATCATTTGAGTTAATCTGACTTAGTATTTTCCTAATATTCAAAACATTTGCTGGATTCATACTAAATTCATCAAGCCCGAGTCCAATCAATATTGGTAATGCGTATTTATCAGAAGCCATTTCTCCACACATTGAAACTTTTTTATTATATTTATGAGCAGTTTCTATAATGGTATGTAGTATCTTTATAAAATTCGGGTTGTACATATCTTTGGTTTGGCTTATTTCTTGATTATCACGGTCAATTTGAAAGAAATCTTGTAATAAATCATTTGTACCGATACTGATGAAGTCAGATATTTGTACAAGATCATCGATATTTTCGACTGATTTAAGGGTTTCTACCATAATTCCTTGATACACATTAAATTGATTAGGAATTCCAATGCTAATTAGTTCAGTTTTACACTCTTGGACTAACCTTTTTGCCTTAATAAGGTCATCAATCGATTCTACATAAGGGTACATTATATTGACAACGTTATCAATCGAAGTTCTAAGCAACGCCTTTAATTGATGTTTAAAAATGGCTATATTATTGAGAGTAAATTCAAGACCTCTACCTATTTGTTTTATGTTAACTTTTTCTTTATCGCTTAGTTTAGACAAATTTTTATCATTACTTATATCAAGAGTTCTAAATACTATTCTTTTAAACTGATTTTTCTGAAATATACTCGAGTATTGAACAAATTGATTTTCTTCACTTGGCAGTGTTTCACAATTAATGAATAAATACTCAGTTCTATATA
>JBFFKS010000213.1:0-3359 GCA_041555275.1 Xianfuyuplasma sp.
GAGAAGTTGCTAAACGTCAAGTTATAACAAATCCGAACACGGTTTCTTCAATTAAACGTAAAATGGGAACAAAAGAAATAGTTAATGTAAATAATAAAACATACACACCTCAAGAAATTAGTGGTATGATTTTACAAAACTTAAAGAAAACTGCTGAAGATTATTTAGGACATAAAGTAACTGAAGCGGTAATAACGGTACCTGCATACTTTAATGATGCTGAACGACAAGCAACAAAAGATGCTGGAAAAATTGCTGGACTGGATGTAAAACGTATTATTAATGAACCAACTGCAGCAGCACTTGCATATGGGATTGATAAAACAGATAAACATCAAACAGTATTGGTTTATGACTTAGGAGGAGGAACATTTGATGTTTCAATCCTAGATCTAGCAGATGGAACATTTGAAGTAATCTCAACTGCAGGTAATAATCGCCTAGGAGGAGATGATTTTGATCATAAAATCATGGATTTCCTAATTGCAGAATTTAAAAAAGAAACTGGTGTAAATCTAAGTGTTGATAATATGGCAATGCAAAGACTTAAAGACGCTGCTGAGAAAGCTAAAAAAGATTTAAGTGGTATCACATCAGCTCATATCAGTTTACCATTTATTAGTGTTGGACCAAGTGGACCAGTACATTTAGAACAAACAATTTCACGTGCTAAATTCAATGAATTAACAAATGATTTAGTTGAAAATACAATGGGACCAGTTAGACGTGCATTAAAAGATGCTGGGATGACTAAAAATGATATTCATCAAGTCTTATTAGTTGGTGGTTCTACAAGAATTCCAGCTGTTCAAGACGCAATTAGAAAAGAATTAGGAAAAGAACCTAATAAGGGAGTAAATCCTGATGAAGTAGTAGCTATGGGTGCTGCAATTCAAGGTGGAGTGCTTTCTGGTGATGTAAAAGACGTATTATTACTTGACGTTACTCCATTATCACTTGGTATCGAAACATTGGGAGGAGTATTTACAAAATTAATCGAAAGAAATACAACAATCCCTACATCAAAACAACAAGTATTTAGTACAGCAGCTGACAATCAACCTGCAGTAGATTTACATGTACTCCAAGGTGAAAGACCTATGGCAGCACAAAACAAAACGATAGGTCGCTTTCAATTAACTGATATTCCACCAGCACCTCGTGGAATTCCTCAAATTGAAGTAAAATTCGATATAGATGCGAATGGTATAGTTCACGTTCATGCAAAAGATTTGGGTACTGGTAAGTCACAATCAATCACTATAACAAATGATGCTGGTTTAACTGAAGCAGATATCGAAAGAATGGTTAAAGAAGCTGAAGAAAACGCTGAAGCAGATAAATTATTAAAAGAAGAAGCTGATTTACGCAATGAATCTGATCAATTAATTTTTGCTGCTAGAAAAGCAGTTACTGATTTAGGTGAACAAGTATCTGAGCAAGAAAAAGAAGATACTGAGGCAAAAATTAAAGAACTAGAAGAAGCATTGAAAGGTACTAACCTAGAAGATATAAAAACAAAAAAAGAAGAATTGAATAAAGTTGCTCAAGAGTTGGCAACAAAAGCATATCAACAAGCACAACAAGCACAACAAGAAACTGATGATCCAGGAGCAAATCACGAAGCAAAAGACGACAACGTTGTTGACGCGGAATTTGAAGAAGTAGACTAATAAAAAAAGATTTGAAGCAGGTCCCCTGCTTCTTATCTCTATGTAAAGAGGTGGTTAGATGGCAGACAAGAGAGATTACTACGACGTCTTAGGTATTGATAAAAATGCCGATGACGCGTCAATAAAAAAAGCATATCGAACAAAGGCGAAAAAATATCATCCTGATGTGTCTACTGAAGACAACGCTGAAGCAAAATTCAAAGAAGTTCAAGAAGCCTATGAAGTATTAAGTGATAGTCAAAAAAGGTCGCAATATGATCGTTTTGGACATCAAGCGAACAATGGACAAGGATTTAACACTTCAGGATTTGGTGGTTTCGATTTTGATATAAACGATATTTTCTCAAGTTTCTTTGGTGGCGGAGGTCAACAAAGAACAAGCACTAGAAGAAGAAAAGGACAAGATATTCAAAGAAGAATGAATATTTCTTTTGAAGAAGCAATATTTGGTGCGAAAAAGAAAATAAGAGTTACCGCTCACGAAGAATGTCACACTTGTCATGGAACTGGTGCGCACTCTAAGAATGATGTAAAAACGTGTACTAGATGTCATGGTAAAGGGACTGTAATTGTTGAACAGCAATCAATATTTGGTCGTACTAGAACACAAACCACTTGTCCACAGTGTGGTGGTGAAGGTAAAGAAATAACCAAAAAATGTAATACTTGTAACGGTGAAGGTATTGAAACACATAACAAAGAGATTGAAATTACAATCCCAGCAGGAATCGATAATGGTCAACAAATTCGATTGGAAAGATATGGTAATAAAGGCTTCAATGGAGGACCTTCTGGCGACCTTTACATATTATTTGAAGTAAAAGCACATGCGCTATACGAGCGACATGGTGATGATTTGGTAATTGAAATACCAATTACATTTGCTCAAGCTGCTTTAGGGGATACTGTAAAAGTACCTACTCCACATGGTGATGTAAAACTTAAAATTCCTGCGGGAACTCAAAGTAAAACTACATTTCGATTACGTGGTAAAGGTGCACCAAACATTAGAACCAAACGTTATGGGGATGAACATGTAATTATTGATGTTATAACACCAACAAAACTAAATAAACAACAGCAAAAGTTATTTGAACAATTAAGTTCAACGGATCTTACAAAAGATTCTACTGTTTTTGATAAATTTAAAAAAGCATTGCGAAAATAAAAAGGGTTTGTATAAACCTTTTTTATTTTGATATGATATAATAATTTCGGTGATGTTATGAAAAACAAGTTCAAAAAAAGATGTAATGAGCAGAAGAAATCGACTATCACTTTCGATGGTTTTTTTCTTATAAAAGCTGAATGTGAGATGATATTATGAAAATTGCATTTTATACATTAGGATGTAAAGTAAATACATATGAAACTGAAAGTGTTTGGGAACTTTTCAATGAGAAAGGATACCAACGAGTAAAGCATAGTGAATTTGCAGACGTATATATTATTAATACTTGTACAGTTACGAATTCAGGAGATTCAAAGAGTAGAAAAGCAATAAGAAGACTTATTAAGAAAAATCCAGAGGCTGTTATTGCAGTGATGGGATGCTACTCGCAAATGTCACCAGATGAAGTTTTTAGTATTGATGGTGTTGACATCGTTATCGGTACAAAACATCGCGAAGAACTCATTAAATTGGTTGAGGAAGTATTAAGAGACCGCCATCGTATTAAAAATGTA
>JBFFKS010000214.1:0-3334 GCA_041555275.1 Xianfuyuplasma sp.
ATGGTTTGTAGTTGGTAAAAATTTGGAGAAGAATGAATTAATTATCGGACAAGGTTTTCATCATCCCATGTTATATAGTGATTCTTGTTTGGTCGAAGATATTAATTTTATTAATCCAATAAAAATTGAAGGTAAAATGAAATGCACAGCTAAATTTAGATATCGTCAAAAAGACAATGATGTTGTAATTGAGTATCAAGGAGATAATATTCTTGTTACTTTTGATAATGATGTTCGTGCGATAACACCAGGACAAGCTGCAGTCTTCTATGATGGCGATGTTTGCTTAGGTGGAGGATTTATTAAAGAAGCTTATAAAGATGGTAAAAAAAGAAAATACTAGGAGGATATAATGAAAGGTACAATTATTTTACAAAAGAATGACGAAGTAGTGGAAATTGAATTATTTGAAAAGGAAGCTCCAGGAACAGTTGAAAATTTTAAAACGTTAGCAAATAAAGGGTACTACAATGGGTTAACATTTCATCGTGTAATTCCCGGATTTGTTGCACAAGGTGGATGCCCTAATGGAACTGGAACGGGTGGTCCTGGATATACAATTAAATGTGAAACAGTAAACAATCCACATATTCATGAAGTTGGAGCTCTTTCAATGGCACATGCCGGTAAAGATACAGGAGGATCACAATTTTTTATCTGTTATGATAGTTTTCCACATTTAGATGGTATTCATACAGTTTTTGGTAAAGTAACAAAAGGAATGGAACACGTCTTAAACATTAAACAAGGAGATGTAATAAAAGAAGTAATTATCTAGGAGGGATGTTATGAAAAAATTAGGGATTGCACTCGCAGGCGGTGGGGCAAGAGGTGCCTACCAAATTGGTGCTTGGAAAGCACTAGAAGAGTACGGTGTTTTTGAAAAAATAAAAGCTTATAGTGGGGCAAGTGTTGGCTCATTAAATGCTGTATTATTCGCAATGGGAGATTATGAAAAGGCATATAAAACATGGATGAGTTTAGATCGACACAGTTTATTTAATATAGAAAAACATATCCATAAAAGAATACTTAAAGAGAAACTTAATTTTTTGAATCGTGGTGTTTATAGAACAAATCAGTTAGAAAAAATGATGGCTGAAACTATAGATTATGAAAAAATTAGAGGAAAAGAGATATTTATCGCAAAGACGCGACTTGGAACTGAAAAAAGTACCTTCTTCGATTTATTATCTACAAATTATAGACATTATTTTAAATCTGATCAACAGATTGATTACAAAAACATTAATGAATATAACGATGAAGATAAAATTAAAGCATTACTAGCGAGTTGTGCCATACCAGTTGTTTTTAAACCAATTCAAATCAACGGTGAAACTTTTTATGATGGAGGGTTACTAGATAATACACCTTATCAACCATTAATTGATTGTGGTTGTGATGTGATTATTGTGATTGATTTATTCAAGTTTTCCTTCACAAGAACAAAAAAAGTTACAGATGCTAAGGTTTATACCTGCCATCCAAATAGAAGTTTACGTGGTGTATTAGACTTTAATCATAAATATATTCTTCGTCGCTTTGAATATGGTTATAATGACATGAAAAAACTACTAGAAAAAATCAAAGATGAATTAATATAAGAAAAATAGCACCTTCATAAGAACTATAATTATGGAGGTGTTTTTTAATGAAAAAATTATTTATTGCAAGTGTATTAATCTTTTTCTTCTCATTTAACTCAAATGTCGTAAATGCGAATGAATATGCAACATATCAAGAGATTACTTTTGATAATCAAGGTGCTAAATTATTAGAGGACTATTCAAAGAAGTTATATGAAGAGGATTACGCTAGAATCAAAAAAAGACGTTTTTGGGGATGGCGCATGTTTACACATTATGAAACAGAAGAGTTATCATTTATCAAAGAAACAATGTACGTCATTGTTAATGAAGGTGATACTGCAATTACAGAAACATTTAAGTTCAAAAATACCGAATCTGTAAAGAAACAATATGATGTATCAGGTGACATTGGAATCCATGTAAATGGTGTTGTGAAAGGATTTAAATTAGGATTAGAAGAGGAAATGGACTTTGCTATAAGTGCAACAACCAATTCGACTTATACAGAAGAAGTAGAAATCAAAGTAAATGTCGACCCGTACACAAAACTAACTGTTCAAATATGTGGTGAAGGAAAAGTGAGTAATGGAGTAGCTAAATATTATCGATTTTGGCGAAATGTCAAGAAAGGTGGCTGGGAAGTATTTATAGTAACTACAGAATACTACAGCATAACAAAGGAAAGAATAGATGAAGTTTAAACTAATTCTATTTGTAAACTCCATACTACTTATTATCGCTTCTGTCTTATTTTTCTATCAAGACAGTACACCAATCAAAATTATCACAAATAAACAAATTAAGTCAATATTAGGGACATCAGAACAAGAAAGGTTCAGTTATGAAATTTTAACAAATAAACCAAATAGTTATTATTTTGATATAGATTTCATTTCGAATGCCACCATTGAAAATGATCAAGAAAAAATTATTTTAAATACAATTGATATTATTAAAATTGGACAATTAGAAATCAACCAAGAAGAAGAGTATTATCAAGTATCATTTGTTTTTACTTTAGGAATCATTAGTAATGGTCTTGAAATTAATTATCAAAATGCCCAATTAGTCCTAAACTACAAAAACAACGAATCAATTTCTTTAAATATTGGGGAGTTTAACTACATATATGATGATTGGATGGAAAGTGACATAACTTTAGGAAATCTGATAGGTACACATGAAACGATTGATGGACTAGATACAATTAGTGGTGTTTATCTCGAATTAGGAAACGCCTCAAACAGTAATATTACGATTAAGAGTATTGATATTATTAACTCTCAGGTTACTCCGAATCTATTTCATACAAAAAAAATGTATGAAATAGTAAGTTATAAAGATCAGGTGAAAACAATATTAGGAATGGAATACTATGATTTCAAAATTAAAAATGATGATATAGAACTAAATTTATTGTTACTACGAAAAAATACACTAAGCATATATATCCCATTTTCATATATTGGGGAGATACAATATCTTCATCGATTTCCCATTCGCATAACATATGAGTTGAACAATGAAATTAAGGAAATGATTATTGATGATTTTCCATTTATGAAAACAAGCATTTATGGAAGTGATTATGAAAGGTTTTATGAATATTATGAGATTAAAAATTAATAATTTTGTGAAAAAGTATAAAAATGAAATTATTAAAATTGATGAAATTATATTTACAAAAAAAATTACTTTTCTTGTTGGCAACAACGGTTGTGGAAAAAGCACATTGATTAAAG
>JBFFKS010000215.1:0-3307 GCA_041555275.1 Xianfuyuplasma sp.
GTATCAAGAACATTAGCAAACGCTTCATATTCAACATGTTGAACTACTTCTCCAAACATGTGGATAAATCTTCTGTAGATATCATAAACAAATTTAGGATTTCCAGTTTTTTCAACCATTGCTTTTACTGCAGTATCTGTTAATCCTAAGTTAAGGATTGTATCCATCATACCAGGCATTGATACTCTAGCACCTGAACGTACTGAAACCAATAATGGATCAGTATCGCTACCGAATTTTTTACCAGTCTCAACTTCTAATCTTGCAGTATATTCTCTTAGGTCAGCAAGTAATTCTGGAGAATTTTTTCCTCCATTTGCGTAATACTCTGTACACATCTCAGTTGTAATAGTGTATCCAGCAGGAACTGGAACACCCATTGTTTTCATCTCTGATAAGTTAGCACCTTTACCACCAAGTAAGTTCTTTTGTGATTTGTTACCCTCACCAAACATATAAATTCTTTTCATTTAGTTTTCACCTTTCTATACTATATATTTTATCTAAAAAGTCCGAAAGTATTATATCACTATCGTTTCCTTAATTCAACTAAATCACTAATAAAAAAACATTATGAAAACGTTTTTCCCATGTAAACGCTTTTATAATCCTTCCATAAAAAAGGTAAGACAAAATCTTACCTATTTTTGAACTTCAATAATACTCCCATCTTCATTGGGGTGTTCCTTCAAATATGCAATTATAGAATCGTAGTGTGAAGGTTTTCCTGGTTTACAATCTCCAAGTTTAGTAACTTTTCCTTCAATAATACCTTCCGCAAATCCACCACACCCTGGATAACCACAAGCTCCACAGTTATAACCAGGCAATAATTCTTCTACTCTTGTTAATCTTTCATCCACTTCAACATGAAATACATCTGCAGCAAATGCTAAACCAAATCCTAATATAAGACCCATAACAGATAATACTATGATTGCCATTATTCGTCTCCTTTATGAGAACACGTAAAATTACTACAAGCATTACATGTTGCCGTGTCGATTTCAAATGAACCATTTGCTGGAGCTGGTGTTCTTTTATTTAAAACGTAACTAGAAATGTAGATTAATACTAGTCCGCCAATTACTAATATCGGAACCATTAGATAATACCTACTAATCCCGCAAAAGCTAAACTCATAAGACCAGCTACTACTAAACTAATTGGGACACCTTTCCATGATTTTGGAACATCTGATGAATCTAATCTCTCTCTAATTGATGAAAAGGCGAAGATTATAAGTCCAAATCCTAACCCTGTACCTACTGCGGTTGATACAGCTAAGAATAATCCTTCAAAGTAAGGCATTGACGATGTCCAAATACCACTAATGTTTCCTTCAGCCACTCCCAATATCGCACAGTTAGTTGTAATTAATGGTAAATAAATACCAAGTGATTTATACAATGGTTTTGAGTACTTTTTGATTACCATTTCAACAAATTGTACGAGACTAGCGATTACAAGAATAAATGCAATTGTAGAAATATAAGCAATATCAAACTCATATAGTACTAAATCATAAATCGTGTATGTAACAGCACTAGCGATTACCATAACGAATAATACTGCGGCACTCATACCGATTGCACTACTACTTTTTTTACTAACTCCTAGGAAAGGACATATTCCTAAAAATTGCATTAAGATAACATTGTTAATCAGCATAGCTGAAATAATTGCGGTTGCAAATACAGTAAAACTCATTAGTTCTCACCTACCTTTTTCAGCGCGGCTGCTTTTTTCTTTTCTAAAGCAATACGTTTTTTCTCTGCAATCATTGCCAGACGTTTTGCTTCAGCTTTTTCTTCTTTCTTTACGGCTTTACTTTGAATGAATGCAAGTATAATTCCTAGAGCGATAAATGCTCCACCAGGTAATGCAAACATTCCTAAACTATAGTTTTCAATTTCAAATCCTGTTGTAAATATGTTTATAATCCAATCAAGTGTAAATAAATAGATTGGGGCATCAACGAAGAATGGTAAATAGTTACCCCACATTACGCCACCTGAACTAAGTAGTTCTCTAAATACACCAATAACAACTAAAGCAAAGGTAAATCCTAGTCCCATACCAACCCCGTCAATTACACTGTCGAGTACTTTGTTTTTAGAAGCGAAGGCTTCTGCTCTACCTAGAATCAAACAATTTACTACGATTAACGGAATAAATACCCCAAGCGCTGAGAATAAATCATATGTATATGCTTCAGTTAACATTTTTACGATTGTAACGAATGTTGCGATAATAACGATATATGCAGGAGTTCTAACATCGTTAGGGATCCATTTTCGGACCAGACTTACTACAAAGTTACTACTGGTTAAAACGAAGATAACGAGTAATCCCATTCCTAAACTTGTTTCAAATGTACTTGTTACTGCAAGTGCAGGACACATTCCTAATAAATAAACGAATATTGGGTTTTCTTTGATAAATCCTTTTAGAAAGTTTTCTTTCTTACTCATTATTCATCACCTCTATTCTGGAAATAATCCGAAGCAGCTTCAACAAATTTTGAAACACTTCCATAAGTAAATGTAGCACCTGTTTTATCATCAAATTCTACATTAGATGTGCTTTGTCCAGCAAAAGGTGATAAGTAATCATCCTTAATTTTTTTAACGAAGTTTGGTGTGTTGGTTGTTTCACTAATTTTTACATCAGCAATGGTTCCATTTGTATTGACACCAATTAACACAATAATGTCTCCGTAATTATTTCTTTCATCGCCTTTATAAACATATCCAATGATAATTCCATCACTATCTATTACTGTAACTTCTTCAGCTAGATTTCCATCTAAAGACAATTTTTCATAAGTAATAACATCATCAGACTCAAGTCCAAAGATTTCTTTATATAGGTTTTCTTCACGAATAATTCTGTTTTCAATAATCGTATCTTTTGTCATTTCGTTTGCAGCAAAAATTAATGCACCACTTATTGCAGCGATAATAACTAAAACGATAGTCGTTTTCATTTTATCCAACATAACTAGCACCTACTAACGTTATGGCAATTGTTACTAATATAACAATCCCAAAAATAATATTTCCTTTTTTCGTAAATTGACTATTTGTAAATTTGTGATAATCAAAAGTACTCACAAACATATTCATAATCAAGATACTAAATAGTACTCCTTCAGGGAGTGCTCCAAATAGTCTAATAAAGAATGTAATAACCCCAAGGGCGAAACCGAAGTAAATTCTAGACGGTATGGTAATAGGGGATGTAATTGGATCTGTAGCCATAAAAATTGCTCCAAATAATAAGCCACCACTAAACACATGATACA
>JBFFKS010000216.1:0-3290 GCA_041555275.1 Xianfuyuplasma sp.
ATTTTTCCGCAAGTTCAATCGCTTTGAGGTTTGTTTCAAAATCAAACCCCACAACAATCATTAGTTTCACATCGTTGTTTAAAGCGCGATTGATGACTTCTGGTAAAATATCATTGAACTTTTTTGCATTCAAATGAACATGTGTATCTACTAACATAATAATCACCTATATAGTATTATAACAAAGTTATATGTATTTTTCGTGGAAAAAACATAATAAAAATAAAAAAGAGACCGAAGTCTCTTTTATGTTTGTAAGTTCTTAATTATTCAATAATTTTAGAAACGTTACCAGCACCAACAGTTCTTCCACCTTCACGGATTGAGAATTTAGTACCTTGTTCTAGTGCGATTGGGTGAATTAAGTCAACGATCATTGTTACATCGTCACCAGGCATTACCATTTCAACACCAGCTGGTAATTCAATAATTCCAGTTACGTCTGTAGTTCTGAAGTAAAATTGAGGACGATAGTTACTGAAGAATGGAGTGTGACGTCCACCCTCTTCTTTTGAAAGAACGTAAACTTGACCTTCAAATTTTGTATGAGGTGTTACTGATTTAGGTTTTGCAAGTACTTGTCCACGTTGAACATCTTCACGTGCAACACCACGTAATAATGCACCAATATTATCTCCAGCTTGTGCTTGATCTAATAATTTACGGAACATTTCTACACCAGTTACGATTGATTTTGTTGTTTCTTTGATTCCAATAATTTCAACTGGATCTCCAACTTTGATAGTACCACGGTCTACTCTACCAGTAGCTACAGTACCACGTCCTGTAATTGAGAATACATCTTCAACAGGCATTAAGAATGGTTTATCAGTTTCACGGATTGGATCTTCGAAATAAGTATCTACAGCTTCCATTAATTCCATTACTTTTTCTTCATGAGCTTCGTCACCGTTAAGTGCTAATAAAGCAGATCCCATGATTACTGGAACTTCGTCTCCAGGGAATTCATATTCGTCTAATAACTCACGAATTTCCATTTCTACTAATTCTAATAATTCATCATCATCAACTTGATCCGTTTTGTTCATGAATACGATTAATTTAGGTACACCAACTTGACGAGCAAGTAAAATGTGCTCTCTTGTTTGAGGCATTGCACCATCAGCAGCAGAAACTACTAAGATTCCACCATCCATTTGTGCAGCACCTGTGATCATGTTCTTAACATAATCGGCATGTCCTGGGCAATCAACGTGTGCGTAGTGACGCGCTTCTGTTTCATATTCGATATGAGCAGTGTTGATTGTGATTCCTCTTTCTCTTTCTTCTGGAGCGTTATCAATAGATGCATAGTCTGCAGCTTGAGTGTCCCCAATTCCTCTTTTTGATAATACAGTTGCAATTGCAGCTGTTAAAGTTGTTTTACCATGGTCTACATGTCCGATTGTCCCAATGTTCATATGAGGTTTATTTCGGACGAATTTAGCTTTAGCCATTTTGTTTTCCTCCTATAAAGTTTAGTTATTTTTATTTGTATTTTCCAAGAATATTTTATCGCATTATAACTTATAATGCAAGTTATTAGTCAATTATCCGTTACGTTTCTTAATTACTTCTTCAGCAATTGACTTAGGGCAAGCTTCATAATGTGAGAATTGCATTGTATAGTTCCCACGACCTTGCGTGTTAGAACGTAAGCTAGTTGCATACCCAAACATGTTAGCTAATGGTACTTTTGAAGTTACTTGTTGTGCGTTACCACGTTGTGATTGTCCTTCGATACGACCACGTCTAGATGTGATATCTCCGATTACATTACCTAAGTATTCATCAGGAATAATTACATCTACACTCATGATTGGTTCTAATAGAATCGCATTACAAGCTTCTTTTGCTTTTTTAAGTGCTAAACCAGCAGCAACTTTAAATGCCATTTCGTTTGAATCTACATCATGGTATGATCCATCATATAATGTTGCTTTTAAATCGATGATTGGGTATCCAGCGATCATTCCGCCATCAAGTTGTTCTTCTAAACCTTTTCCAACACTTGGAATATATTCACGAGGTACAACCCCTCCAACGATTTTGTCGACAAATTCAAATCCTTTTCCTGGGTTTGGTTCAAACTTGATCCAAACGTGTCCGTATTGTCCACGTCCACCAGATTGACGAACGAATTTCCCTTCAACAGATGCTTCTTGGGTAATTGTTTCTCTGTAAGACACTTGTGGTGCACCTACATTAGCCATTACTTTGAATTCGCGTTTCATACGATCAACGATGATATCAAGGTGTAATTCACCCATACCAGCGATGATTGTTTGTCCTGTATCATCATCAGTGTATGTTCTAAATGTTGGATCTTCTTCAGCAAGTTTTGATAGAGCGATCCCCATTTTGTCTTGGTCTGCTCTTGAATTTGGTTCAATTGCAACACTGATAACTGGCTCAGGAAATACCATTTTTTCTAAGATAACAAAAGATTTATCATGACATAATGTATCACCAGTTGTAGTATTCTTAAGTCCTACAGCTGCAGCGATATCTCCTGCATAAACCATTTCGATTTCTTCACGACTATTGGCGTGCATCTGTAGAATACGTCCGATTCTTTCTTTGTTGTCTTTTGTAGCATTTCTGATGTATGATCCTTTTGATAATTTACCTGAGTAAACTCTAAAGAATGTTAATTTCCCAACGAATGGGTCTGTCATTACTTTGAATGCTAATGCAGCAAATTGCTCTTCATCTGAAGGAGGTAAAATAACTTCTTCACCTTTTTTACCGATTCCCTTAACAGGAGCGACATCAAGTGGTGAAGGTAAAAATTCTATTACAGAATCTAATAATAATTTAACCCCTTTGTTTTTAAATGCTGATCCACATAATACTGGAAAGAAATCTACATTTAAAGTAGCGTCTCTAACTGTATTTCTTAATAATTCAGCATCGATGTCTTCACCTTCAAGGTATAACATCATTAATTCTTCATTAAAATCAGCAACAGCTTCAATTAATTCAATTCTTTTTTGTTGTGCTTTTTCTAGTAAGTATTCTGGAATCGAAATTTCTTCTGCGATTTCTTCTGCTCCACCATCGAAATGATATGCTTTCATATCAATTAAATCGATGATACCATCAAAATCGTTTTCAGCACCAATAGGCCATTGAACAGCTGCAGAGTATGCACCTAATCTATCCTTTAATGTTTGGCAACTGAATTCAAAATCAGCTCCGATTTTATCCATTTTATTTACAAATACTATTCTTGGTACCCTATAATCATTTGCTTGTCACCAAACTGTTTCCGTTTGAGTTTCTACCCC
>JBFFKS010000217.1:0-3263 GCA_041555275.1 Xianfuyuplasma sp.
ACAAAAAAGTTGATGGAGAATAAAAATAAATACTATATTTGCACCGCAAAATTCAAAGCATCTGGCGAGGTAGCTCAGCTGGTTAGAGCGCGTGATTCATAATCACGAGGTCGGGCGTTCAAGTCGCCCTCTCGCTACTGATAATCAAGGACTTACAGACTTCTGTAAGTCTTTTTTTTTTGTTTTGTATTAAAGTGTCAGAATTTGGTGTCAGAAATAGCACAATTAACTAATCATTCTAAACCCCTCAATTACAGCACTTATTACTTTCGGGTTCTGATAATGCTTCATTATAACTTCTTGCCCTGCATGTCCTGTTATTGAATCAGCTTGACCATTAGTATAAATATTTAATCGAGTTATATACGTCTTTCTCAAGTTTTTAAATTGTAATTTTTTATCCGATTTTACCTGTTTCCAATAATGTGTAAATGCCTTGCTCATATCATCTTTCAACGTATTTCTATTTCTTTTAGATAATGGAGCTATCAGATAACGATTTTGACCTTTGTAATTTTCGTACCCCAACTTCTGGAGCATCAAATGTAGGTCGAATATTACAGGAACATACTCGTATTTTTTTTCTTCGGGTAGTACCAAATTATTTCTTCGGTTATATTTATAATCTTCAGTTTGAATAATAAAAGGTTTCCCTTCAACCTCTATAATATCAGTAAACTTCAACATTGTTAATCCATCACGTCTTAATCCAGTATACAACCCAAGTTCTAATGCATCCTTTAGCCAATTATAGTAATGATATTTTTTCTCGCCAGTTGAAAGTACTTCCATACTATTATCGGGACTGATTATTTTAAGTAATGTATTAAATTCATCATTAGATATTGTTTCGATTTGTGTAACGGTAGATTTTCTTTTTACATTTTTGCCCGAAAAATAATTCTTTAGCTTATAGTTTTTTTCATTAATTAGATAGTTGAACATTTCAGATACAGTATCCATATGACGGTTGAACGTTCTATTTCCACATTTTTCTAACTTGTTTAAATAACGATAGAAGATGGCAACGTGCTCATCGTTGATATGCCGAACTAAAACTCCCTTGGGATTCAGACCTTCTTCTTTAAGTGAATTAGTGAACCGATTCATATACCTAACGACACTTTTGACGTGGTCCTTTGACCTGAGGCGAATCTGATGGTCATATAAATTTTTATTTTCGAGATAATCCAAGTACATCACAATACAACCGATTAAATCAGTTGGTTGTTTACATTTTAACTTTGGTTCATCCTTATAATCATTCTTCTTTAACTGTGTTTCGAAATCCAATGTCAGTTTTATTGCCTCGTTTATATCTTTGGTGAGAAGAATCTTCGACTTCACAGATTGTGTTCCTGGAATCGTAAATACAGCACGATATCTTAACTTTTCATTCGGATGCGAACATGCATCTGTTAGCTTCAAAAAACTGGCAGATTTTCTTTTACATTCTTTACAATGTATATAAAGACCTACGGTTCTTTTTGATTTAGGTATTTGACGTTTAATCATAATTGAAGATTTTTCAAAAAATTCATGGCACTATCACTTTGAGGATGGTATTCGCTCGTTGTCTGCTCATTAATAGTGTCTTTACCAGATTCAGAATTTATCAATTCATAAACATGTAAATAATCGTCTTCTTTAATAGCCAGATAAATTTCTTTGTACTGGTCGGGATACTTTTTGTGCAAACTATTAATGTATTTCAATTCCATTTCCCGATTTATATCTTCTTCGATAACATATTTTCTTCTGTTCATTGTATGCACTTTTATTCCCATTTCAATACACCTTTTCTCAGCAGACCTCACATCGGAACAACCGATGCGTGAAGTAATTTCTGATATAGGTGTATAAGATAAGGTCATGGTATTTTTTGTAGTTTTTGTTCTTTATGTAGACTAATTTGTATATAAACGATTATAATTATAGAGAGCAACTGGGTTACTTTCACTTAACTCAGCATATTCCTTTTTTACATTTTCGTGAATTACATTTCTATTTTCATTGATGTGCTTCTTAATAATATTGGTAAAACCATAGTTGGATTCATCGACAATATCTTGAGTGGTTCCAGGCAGACCACAGTAATATGCTTCGTCAACTTCTGATATAAACATTCCCGTGTAAAAGCCCTTTAGCTCGTAGAAGTTGACGAACATATCAGCATTACACCATATGAATACGTTTTCTTCTTTTTCATTAAGTAATGCCACGTGACTCTTGTTGATTACGAAAGTTTCTTCAACCTCTGGGAAACTACCCGCCTTAAACAAACCATTTGGTGAACCATGCCCCATCATCATAACTCTGTCATGTTCTTTAATCAATTGAACCAACTCTTCTTGGTTAACACCCCCTGTTATCACAGTTTTATTCGGTATATTTTCATATATTCCTGTTAAGAATTTTGTTGTCTTATCATCTGGATGAATAATTAATGTTCTGATATTGTGATAAGGTTTACGATTCGATTTCAATGAACTAAAATCCTGCTCTCGACCATCCTTGTAAATTGCTAAACTGCCAGATGTTGTTGAATAATAATAATCAGGACTTTCAGTTTGGGAATGAACCTCGTCCCAAAATTTATGAAAAGCTGTAGATGTAATATTATATGCTTCTTGTTGCCCAGCATGAACCATATCTTTTGTAATAAAAGTTTTATAGAATCGCCAATTAATATCAGGGACTTTATATCCCAAAACAATACCATCCTTGTTGTAACCAAAAATATCATTGCCACCTTCTTTAAGAGTTAAACTTGTATGGTTGTTATGTTCAAAGTATTTTTTAAGAATCTCTTTTTTGGAACTTAGTTGACCGTTCAGGAATCTTTCATTGTATCGTTCAAAAAAATGACCAGAAAAATGTAAAAATGTCAATTCAGGTTTTAATATAACTGCAACCGCATTGTAACCATCGTTATTTACGTAGTGGCATATATAATTAATAACTGGATTTTTCTTCGAGTACTTTACATTTACGAACCAAGTATTATACTTTTTCGTTTTGAGTTCAAAAAGATATGTGTAGCGTTTATCTCTTCGCTTTAATGCAGCTCTTCTTACCTTTTTCGTTTTCCGTTCAGCAAAAGCTTTAACGGCTTCCAAATCAGAGGTTACCTCATAGGCAATCTCTTTTATATTCATTGTATTTGTTATCATATCTTTAGTTTCTTAATTATTAATTGATTTTAAATTGTGCGTAGGAATATCTTGGTCATTATGGAAAGTTTGGGTGTAGAAACCCAACTC
>JBFFKS010000218.1:0-3246 GCA_041555275.1 Xianfuyuplasma sp.
AATATAACCGTCCTTGTTGTTGGATTGGGTGGTTTAGGTGGAAATTTTGTGAATAATCTTGTTCGAATTGGTGTGAAAAATCTATTTTTAGTAGATTTTGATTCTTTTGAGGAATCTAATTTAAATCGACAACTATTTTCTGCAATAAACAACATTGGAGAGTACAAGGTTAACGTAATCAAAACTCATTTAATGAAGATAAATGATAAATGTATTATTGACAATGAAATTTCTAGAATCCAAGACATTCCATATGAAAAGTTAAAAAATATAGATTACATAATTGATGCAGTTGATAATATTGAAACCAAAATCTATCTTACTGAACTTGGGAATAAACTAAAAATTCCTGTGCTTCATGGTGCTTGCGCAGGTTGGTACGGACAAGTTGGTTGGATTCTTCCTGGAAACAAACTTATTAATAACATATATGGGAAAGAATCGTATGGTTTAGAAAAAGAATTGAAAAACCCATCATTTACCCCGGCTGTGGTAGCGTCTATTATGATTTCAGAATTCATAAAAATGATTCAAAAATCTAAAAACACAGTTATCAACCAACTATTATTAATTGATTTGTACAATAATTCATTCTTAAAATCTGGAAAAAACAAGGATGGGTGCTAGATGGTAAAGGTAATATTTTATAACTTATTAAGAAGTAAGTATAACATTAAAGAAATGTTGGTTGAATCTGGATCTATAAACAAAATAATTGAACAAATATTAAAGAAATACCCAAAGATGAGCAAAAGTGATTATATAACGTCAGTAGTATTTTATAAAGGTAATCCAATTCATTATCATCAATTCAACCAGATTATTGATGATGGTGAAGAAATAATAATTACTCATTTTGTAGGTGGAGGATAAAATCACCTACATTGTGAATTTACATCAATAAAGAAGAGGAGATAATATGAAGGATATTGATAAATTAATAAAAAATAATAGAGCAGCGATTAAACCAAACTGGCAGGAGTTACGTTTTTCAGAAACACCACGAAAACAAGGGAAACCAAAACCAATACAATTTAAGCAACCCCAGGAAGATGCAGTTATTGTAGGACTTACAAACGAATTTCCTAATATCAAACAAAAAACATTAACCGAATGCATTAAAACAAGAAGAAGTTTAAGACAATATAGTGATGTTCCTTTTAGTTTTGAAGAATTATCATATGTATTGTGGGAAACATCGCGTGTTGATCGTCACACAGATTCGGCAACCTTTAGAACAATACCAACAGGCGGGGCGACAAACGCAATGGAAACTTATGTAATGATTAATAATGTTGAAGGAATGAAACCTGGAATGTACCACTATGTCCAAGATAAGCACATTTTAGAATTGATTGATGAATCAAAAAATATTCAAGAACGTACAAACAAAGCATTAAGTCAACAATTAAGAGGAGCAGCTATTGTTTTGATCTTAACTGCAATTCCATACAGAAGTGAATATAAATATTCATTTACTGCACATAAAATGATTGCGATGGAAGCGGGACATTCAGGACAAAATGCATCTTTAGTTGCAGAAAATATCGATGCAGGTGCAGTATGTTTGGCAGCGTATAATCAGAAACTATTAGATGAATTGCTTCAAATAGATGGGGAAGAGGAATTCGCAACTTACGCAATCCCTATGGGGAAGAAATAAGTAGCTTTCTATAAGGAACTACAATTTAAAAATGAAACGAAAATTGAACTGCACCCAAAAACTTGGACATAGGAAACTATGAAAAAGAAAGGGTGCAGTTTTTATATGGCAAAATATTCAAAAGTGTTTAAGAAGGAAGTTGTAGAGCATTACAAGAAATATGGTGCAGCAGAAACTATTCGTGTTTATAATGTAAGTAAGAGATCTGTGTATTATTGGACGAGTAAATACGAGAGTGGTGATTTGATGCGCAAGAAGAATGAAACATATTCAGCTGAGAAAAAACTAGAGATAATCGAGTATTATAGAGCACATGGAGCATCTGAGACAGAGAAAAAGTATAATCTATCAGCAAGTTCTTTCTATAAATGGGAAAGAATGTATTTGGAGTACGGGATTGAAGCATTAAGTGAAGATGGTAGGGGTAGACCAAAAGGTCTCAAGAAAGACGTTAACAAGAACGAGGATTTATTAGCTGAGAACCAGCGACTAAGACTAGAGAATATGTATTTAAAAAAGCTGAAAGCCTTAGTCGAGAAAAGGGAAGAGCAAGAAAACAAGAAAAAGTAAAAGTCATTCTCGATATCAAGGCAAATACCACTTATACATTGAAAGAAATACTCAAAACAGCTGACATGAGTAAATCGACATTCTATGAAGTAAAGAGCAAACTTAATGATCCAGATAAGGATGAAGAAATCAAAGAAAAGATTATTATTTTAGTCGCAAAGCACGATCAGAACTATGGGTATCGAAAGATTACCGGAAGATTACGTAAAGTATATGGATTGATAGTTAATCATAAGAAGGTTTATCGAATCATGAAGGAGTTAAATCTACTAGCAGTAGTGCGAAGAAGAAAGTATAAATCATACAAAGGGACAGTAGGTAAAGTAGCCAAAAATGTTCTTAAAAGAGACTTTAGCACAAAGAAACCTAATCAAAAATGGGTAACAGACATAACGGAGTTCAAAGTTTGTGGAAGAAAGGTATATCTATCACCCATCATGGATCTTTACGATAGAAGTATAATACACTTTACTTATGGTTTTTCACCTAAAGTACAGTTAGTTATGGATATGATTGAGAAAGCAACACCAAATAAGAAATATAGGCGTCTTGTGGTTCATTCAGACCAGGGATTCCAATATCAAAACATTAGATTTCAAAAGCATCTAAAGAAAAAAAGAATCAAACAAAGTATGTCTAGAAAAGGTAATTGTCTAGATAACGCAGTGATTGAATACTTCTTTGGGGTTCTTAAAACTGAGTACTTCTACAGACATAGATTCAAGTCGATAGATGAATTCATTAGAGGTTTAAAAGAATACATAGACTATTACAACAATGAAAGAGTAATAACAAAACTAAAAGGAATGACTCCTTTAGAATTCAGAAATCATTCCTTATGTTTAAATTAATTATTCGTACCTAAGTCCAACTTTAGGGGTTCAGTACATTTTCGTTTCATTTTTAAATTGTAGTTCCTTATAGAAAGCTACTTATTTCTTCCCCATAGGGATTGCGTAAGTTGCGAATTCCTCTTCCCCATCTATTTGAAGCAATTCATCTAATAGTTTCTG
>JBFFKS010000219.1:0-3181 GCA_041555275.1 Xianfuyuplasma sp.
CCTGCTAAAAGGATTCATATTGTTAATTTTGAAAAACTAGAAAAAGGTCATAAACGAAGAAAAATATACAAAAAGATTGCTGAACTAAAAGGTGATAATTTAGTATTGGTTGATACATTTGAAAATGAGTATTATCAGAAAATTATGACTGATTTAACAGAAACAATTATGGTTAATAATCACAAATTAACTAAATTTAAATCAGAAGATAAACAAAAAGAAAAAAACTTTTATTATTACGGGAATACACAAATTAGAAAAGCTGTTACAAAAGGTTATGTATTAGGTGAAGCAATAAATATGGCAAAAGATTTAGTAAATACTCCATATAATTATTTAAATGCTACCGATTTGGCTTCTTTTGCGAAAACAATGGAAGATTATGAAAATGTAGAAGTTGTAATATATAATAAAAAACAAATTGAAGAGATGAATATGGGAGCGTTTTTAGGAGTTAATAAAGGATCTGCTGACGAACCAAAACTCATTCAAATCAAATACAAAGGACTAGAAAAGTGGAAAAATCCTGTAGCTTTGGTTGGAAAAGGAGTAATGTATGATACGGGAGGATATTCTTTAAAAACTCCTGTTGGAATGCCTGGTATGAAAGTAGATATGGCAGGAGCTGCAGCAGTTATTGCCGCAATTCATTCGATTGCTAAATTAAAACTTAAGGCAAATGTTATGAGTATCATTGCCGCTACAGATAATAGAATTGGAGATGGAGCAATTGTTCCAGACGATATATTAACATCAGCATCAGGGAAAACAATTGAAATCATATCAACAGATGCAGAAGGTAGATTAACTTTAGCTGATGCTGTGTGGTTTGCACAAAAAGAAGGAGCTAAAAAAGTCATTGATGTTGCTACTTTAACTGGAGCTATGGTTTCTGCATTAGGGAACGAGTTCACTGGCGCATTTACTAACGATGAAAAGTTCTTAAAAGAGTTTAAAAGTGCAACAGAAAAAACAAGAGAAAAAATATGGGAAATGCCTATATCAAGAGGTTACCGTAAAGAGTTAAAAAGCAAAGTAGCAGATATAACAAATAAAGGTGGAAAACTAGCAGGAGCAAGTATTGCCGCTGCATTTATTGAAAAATTCATCGACAAAGATACGAAATGGATTCATCTAGATATCGCTGGTACAGCTACTGATAAAAAAGGGGCTACAGGAGTTATGGTGAAAACATTTACGGAATTATTTGATAACTAATAAAAGCTATAAGACATTGCGTCTTATAGCTTTTTTTTTGCAAATATAATTGTTTCAAAAGGTCTTAAACTATGATTTGAAAAATCACTATAATTTGACATTATTATTTCATAACCCTCAACATCTAACGGCTGCTTAATTTCAATTTCATAAAAATTTGATAGAACTAATAATTCATAAAATTCATCAAATCTACGATAGGAAAATATTGATTTATGATCCTTTAACAAAAGTTCATATTGCCCATATAAAATCGTATTACTATAAACACTGTTTTTTCTTAGTTGAATCAGATTTTTATAGGTATAAAATATAGAATTACTATCATCTAAAGCCGACTCAACATTGATGGTTTTATAATTATTATTTATACCAATCCATGGAATATTTTTGCTAAATCCAGCGTTTTCCAGGTTATTCCACTGGAAAGGGGTACGGGCATTATCTCTACCTAATTTATATACACCTTTCATAAATTCTTCCACAGTTAGTAATTTTTCCTTGATGACAAACTTTTCATAAAATCCATGAATTTCAACATCGTTATAATCATTAATACTAGGATACATAACATTAGTCATCCCTATTTCTTCACCTTGATATATATAAGGAGTTCCTTTCATTAAATGAAGAATTATAGCTAGCATTTTTGCACTTTCAATTCGATATTTTTTGTCGTTACCCCATCTACTAACAATACGTGGCAAATCATGATTATTCCAAAATAACGAGTTCCAGCCATTCACTAAATCTGTTTGCCATTTAGATAATATATTTTTTAGACCTCTAAAATCAAGTTCTTTTGGGGTCCATTTACCTAATTTTCCCCAATCAAGAGTTTGATGTTCAAATTGAAATATCATACTCAACTCATTTCTACTAGGAGCACTATATAATTCAGCAACATCTGGACTTGCACCCCATGTTTCTCCTACAGTTAAGACATCGTAATTACCCCATGTTTCCTTGTTAAGTTTTTTTAGTAAAGGGTGAAGTCTAGGACCATTACTTAAAATTTTCTTGTCAATCTCTTTTCCAATCAAATCAATAACATCTAATCTAAAACCACCAATACCTTTTTCTAACCAAAAATTAATTATTGATATTGCCTCTTCTATAACTTTGGGATTTTCCCAATTAAGATCTGGTTGTTCTACCGCAAAGTGGTGGAAATAATATTGCTTTGTTAGTGGATCATATTCCCAAGAACTACCACCAAATACACTAGATAACTCACTTGGTTCATCCCGCCAAATATAGTAATCGCGAAAAGGATTATCTTTGCTCTTTTTGGATTCTAAAAACCATGGGTGTTGATCACTTGTGTGGTTGATAACCAAATCCATTACTACTTTGATACCATAATTATTAGCCTTGAGAAATAACTCTTCAATATCAGCTAGATTTCCAAACATAGGATCCACATCACAATAATCACTAATATCATAACCATTATCTTTCATAGGAGATTTGTATACAGGGCTAAGCCAAATAACATCAATCCCCAAATTATTCAAATAGTCTAATTTACTAATAATCCCTTTGATATCTCCTATACCATCATTATTATTATCCATAAAACTGCGAGGATAAATTTGATATACTACAGACTTATGCCACCATTTTTTATTCAAACTAATCAACTCCATTCACATAATATTTTAGCAAATATATTAATAATATGATATATAAACCTTCAAAAAGAAACTAGTTTCATAGAATAAAAAAAAGAACTAAAAAGTCCTCTTTATTTATAAATTGTTTTTAATTATATGAACCAAATCTTTAAAATAATCAGCGCTAAATTTTCCATAGTTATTAACTGTGGATAATTGCATTCCATCCTCTTCATATCTTGGAATCAAATGAATATGGAAATGAAAAACACTTTGTAAAGGTTGATCATTATTGTTTATTATATTTAATCCAATAGGATTAAATGCTGTCTTTATTGCATTTGGTA
>JBFFKS010000220.1:0-3179 GCA_041555275.1 Xianfuyuplasma sp.
CTTTTCTAAAGAAGTTATAATCTGAATCGCTTATATAGGTCATAAAAAAAGCTGATACTGCAATACTAACAAAACAGAAAACAATATATGTAGTAAGTAGATTTACATTAATTGGATTATTAGGGAAAAATAGGATTCCAAATATTAGCATCGAGCTAATTATGAACACTTTCATATCTAGTGGAATCTTAGCTAACTTCTCAATAACTCGTCTCATTAAACCATCTCCTTCTTGAATATTATAACATACTCAAAAGACAGTTTTTCATACTTTTTTTCTTTATATACTTATTGGTGTTTTTATGATTGAGTTAAAGATCATCAATTTGTTTTCATAAAGACACTGTGCCAATTACTTTATTAGTTTCCTTGAGAGAAAACTCTAATGTTTCTTATTTCTTTAAATCGAATTCAATTAATTTTTTCATAATTACACCTTTACTATATAATACTCATTATCCCATATAGAATTAAAAAAGCTGTATCAAAAAAACATTTTAAATTGGTTTCTCTCATCAGATTATTCGAATACAATTTCATCATTATTACATGTTTTCATTAATTAGAAAACTATTTAGAAATATTATGTTTTTCCTTGAGGTAATGTGATAATTATAGTTTAATAAATTGAAATATAAATGCAAAAGGAGAAAATACAATGAGAAAATTTGTTTTATTACTGTCATTTATGGCAATTACATTCACTCTAACAGCTTGTGGAAATAGTGAAGAGGTAGTTAATATTTATACAACTAGACATTATGATAGTGATGATGTATTGTATGAAGAATTTACAAATCAGACTGGTATAGTGGTTAACATTATTAACGATAAAGCACCTGCACTTATTGAAAAAATCAAAGCGGAAGGTGAATTACCTCAAGCAGATTTATTCTTTACAGCCGATGCAGGATATTTATCACTTGCAAAAGACGAAGGAATCTTACAATCAATCAATAGTGATATTTTAGAAAGTAATATACCAGCGAAATATAGAGATGTAGATTCAACATGGTTTGGATTAACAAAAAGAGCTAGAGTATTCTTATATGATTTAAATGTAGATCCCACTGGATTAACATATGAAAACGCAACTTCAATGTTCCCTAATTCAATAGTAACTAGGTCATCATCTAATATTTATAACCAATCTTTGGTTGCTTCAATGGTTGGAGTCTTGGGAGAAACTGAAGCAAATAATTGGGTTAATGATTTGGTTAACAACTTCGCTAGAGTACCTGAAGGAAACGACAGAGAACAAGCAGTTGCGATATCTGATGGTATAGCAACAATCGCAATTGCCAATTCATACTATTACGGGAAATTAGTAAACGAGTCAGATACAACAAGTAAATACTATATGGTAACTGATAATGTAGGAATTTACTTCCCAAATCAAGGTGCTGATGAATCAGGTGTTCACATAAACATATCCGGTATTGGTGTAATTAAAAATGCCCAAAATACAGAAAACGCAGTCAAATTGATCGAGTTTTTATCAGGAAAATCAGCACAAGAATCATTTTCCGCTGCGAACTATGAGTTCCCAGTAAATACGGAAGCTCAAATGAGTAATATGCTTCAAGGTTGGCTAGACGCACAAAATATAGTAACATTAAAAGAGCAAGATATTACTTTAAACGTATTGGGAGATTATAATGCAGTTGCAGTTGTAATCATGACAAATGCAAAATGGGATAGTCCTGATCATTTAGACAATTAATAGAGCATTATACAAATTTAAAATAAGTGAGAGGGTACTCTTTCATATTCTACTAAAGGAGATACATTATGAATAATATTTTAAAACTATTTAGACGAATGAATGATAAAAGATTTTTTAATGTTTCAATAGTTGTTGTTTCATTATTCGTTCTATTACCAGTAATTCATGTATCTTTAAAAGCAATCGTGATTGACTCAAGTTATTATAATGCACTAGTTGAAAGTGGTTTATTAGCTAATGGTGTTTTGAATACAATTGAATTGATTGTTAAAGTAGGCATATTCTCTGCAGGTCTAGGGTTCTCACTAGCATATATAATGACATTTTATGAGACTAAAATGAAAGCGATTATTAACATTGTACTTATATTACCTCTTGGGATTCCTGTTTATGTTGCGGCATATACATACACTAATATATATCATACCTTTCCCTTCCTAGAAACAATATTTAGATCTGATTTTTTCATGAACGGGGCTATGTTTATTTACGTTATGTTCTTATATCCATATGTTTATATTGCTTCTAAATCATATTTATCGAAAAATTTAACAGAGTATATAGAATCTGCAAAAACATTAAATAGGTCAAAACTATATACCTTTTTCAAAGTGATTATACCTTTATCAAGACCAGTAATTGTTGGTTCTGTCTTATTTGTTATCTTTGAAACATTGTCAGATTTTGCTGTGGTAGAGTATTACGGAGAACTCACCCTATCAAGATATATTAATATCGCATGGTTTAATCAAGGAGATATACACACTGCTTCTAGGTTTGCGGTTTATGTTTTATTACTAATGTACACATTTATTTCCTTAGAAAAATTTTCAAGGAGAAACAAAAGTCGCAACCGATAGGAAAGCGACAGGTATGGGATGCCTTTCAGGCAGTAAAGAAAAATGACGGCAGCGCCGGAGTTGACAATATTGCTATTGCCGACATCGAGAGCTGTGCGGCGAAGTATTTGTATCCGTTATGGAATCGCATGGCAAGTGGCAGTTATATGCCCGTACCTGTCCGTGAGGTACTTATCGACAAAGAAGACGGTAAGAAACGGGCATTGGGAATTCCCACTGTTTTAGACCGTGTAGCGCAGGAGGTAATACGCAAAGAACTGGAGAAGATTGCCGAACCGCATTTTAGAGCTAACTCTTTTGGGTATCGTCCCGGCAAGAGTCAGCACATGGCGGTAAAGCAATGCGAGGAAAATTGCCAAAAGTTTAACTGGGCAATCGACCTTGACATCAAAGGATTCTTCGACAATATCGACCACCGGCTACTAATTCGGGCAGTCAAACGTTTCACCACATCGAAACACATTTTGATGTATGTAAAACGATGGCTGAATGCACCCGTACAGAAACGGGATGGCAGCCTTGAACCCAAGCAAGGAAAAGGAACGCCGCAAGGCGGTGTAATTTCGCCATTGTTGGCAAATATCTTCCTTCAC
>JBFFKS010000221.1:0-3149 GCA_041555275.1 Xianfuyuplasma sp.
AGAACCAACAAGTCTAAATATTTACCGTGGGCATCGTGGTAGAATGGAAATAAAAGTTACCGTAACTGGTATTAGTTGTCATGGTAGTGCTCCTGAAAGAGGAGATAATGCAATCTTTAAAATGGCTCCAATACTACTTGATTTACAAACACTCCACCCAAAATTACTTCATAATGATTTTTTAGGAAAAGGGAGTTTAACTGTAAGTGAAATATTTTATTCATCTCCATCACGATGTGCTGTTGCGGATGGATGTAGTGTTTCTGTCGATCGAAGATTAACTGATGGAGAAACATTTGAAAGTGCACTTGAGGAAATCAGACAATTACCATCTGTAAAAAAGGTGAATGCAGAAGTAGAAATGTATGATTATGCAAAAGCTTCTTATACAGGATTAGTGTACCCTACAAAATCATATTTTCCAACTTGGGTTCTCGATGAAAACCATGAGGTATGTCAAAGCACTGTGAATGCATTTAAAGGATTGTTTGAAAAGGAACCATTGGTCGATAAATGGACATTTTCAACAAATGGTGTATCTATAATGGGAAGATATAATATTCCTTGTATTGGATTTGGTCCAGGACATGAGGAAGAAGCACATGCACCAAACGAAAAAACATGGAAAAGCGAGTTGGTAAAAGCATGCGCAATGTATGCGACAATACCACTTAGTTATTTACAACATATAAATAAGGAGAAAATATAATGAAACCACTATTTAAAGGAAAACATTTTATTACACTTGAAGATTGGAAAAAAGAAGAGATTGATAAACTTCTTGAAGTATCTTTTGATTTAAAGAAGAAATTTTATAATAACGAGGATACTTCATACCTAAAGAATAAAACTTCTTTTCTAATGTTTTTTGAACAGTCTACAAGAACAAGAAACTCAATGGAGGCTGGAATTGCTCAACTAGGAGGACACGCAAACTTTTTAGATACATCAACGATGCAAATATCTCATGGTGAAAGTGCAAAAGATACAGCACTTATCTTATCTTCTTATGGACACGGGATTGCATGTCGTAATTGCTTCTGGGAAATCGGAAATAAGTTTCTGAATGATATGGCCACACATTCTACAGTGCCAATCATGAATTTACAGTGTGATCTCTATCATCCAATGCAAGGATTGGCTGACTTAATGACAATAAAAGAAGTCTATCCTAAAACTAAAAATCTAAAAGTGTCCGTTATTTGGGCATATGCAACAAGCCATAAAAAACCAATTAGTGTTCCTTTAACGCAAATATTATTATTCCCAAGATACGGAATTGATGTTACACTTGCGTATCCTGAAGGTTATGATATGCCAGATTGGGCAATCGAAAAAGCGAAAAAGAATGCGTTAGAGAATGGTGGTAGCTTTAGAATTACCCACAATATGGAAGAAGCCTTTATAGATGCTGATGTAGTAATTCCGAAAAACTGGGGTAGTTGGGTAAATAATCAAAGTGACGCTGTTGTAGATGATTTATTAGAGTCCTATAAAGGATGGAAATGTACTGAAGAAATGATGAAACTAGCAAGTCCAAATGTGAAGTATATGCACGCTTTACCAGCAGACCGTGGTAATGAGGTTGAAGATAGTGTAATCGATGGTAAACACTCGATTGTTTACCAAGAAGCAGAAAATAGACTTCATACAGCAAAAGCAGTTATGGTCATGACAATGGGAAATAAATAGGTGGTGAAAAAGTGAATAAATTTATGAAAGAAGCACTTTTAGAAGCATACAATGGTATGAGGGCTGGAGAAGGTGGACCATTTGGAGCAGTAATTGTAAAAGACGGTAAAATTATCGCTAGAGGACACAACGAAGTGATTAAAACGAACGATCCAACAGCACATGCTGAAATAACTGCCATAAGAAAAGCAACCAAATTATTAGGACGCTTTGATTTATCAGATTGTGAAATTTATTCATCATGTGAACCATGTCCAATGTGCTTCGCAGCAATTCATTGGGCTAAGATGAAAAATCTATTTTTTGGGGCTTCAAGGTTTGATGCTGCAGACATAGGATTTGATGATCAATATATCTACGATGTAATCAATGAGAAAGCAACAAGAGAGCAAGTTCATAAAGAATCTATTGACTGTAAAGAGTGTTTAGAGCCCTTTAAAGAGTGGGCTAGCAAAGATGACAAAGTTCAGTATTAAAAATAAAAGGCTATCAATTTGATAGCCTTTTTAGATACTTTAAAATATTAGGTTAGTCTTACCGTGATGTTATTAAACCACTAATTAATTAATTATTAGTCGATTTATAAAAGGTAAAAATAATTTATGGTCAATTATTCTGCGAAGCAACTACCACCGATAAATTCAAGCAATAAACTGTTGCATGGTACAAATTTATCATCAATATCTACAAAGTACTTCAAGAATTTGATTAATCTATTTGCTGTTACGTAGTATTCGTTATCATTTGGAATTTCTTGTAAAGTTGGAAGCGCATATTTTTTGAGAACACATAATTCATATTGTAAACCAGAATTATAAACATAATCCGCATGCTCTTGGTTTGGATAAATCCATTTAAATTCTCCAGCTCGGACACTTTCCCACATTTTAATTGTTCTTAATGCTGATGCATTACGAAATTGCTTATCACGAACAATACGTCTTATTAATCTTAAATTAGTAATACTTATTGGATTATGATTATCAAGGTTCATTTGTAATTGCGGACTTATATAGATTTTATAAGTTTGCTCTTTAGGAATTGATTCCGTAAGTAGGCTATTTAAAGCGTGAATTCCTTCTATAATAATTGGATTATCATCTGTAACTTTTAACTTCTTATAGCCAGCACGATTTTTGGAATGAAAATCTCCACACACATCTGCGTCATCGACGATGAAGGGGAACTGCTTGCGGAAGGCAAGACAGACTCTGAAGTTGCGGAGATCATCGCCTTCCTCGACGAGCTCGATGCTGAGATCACCGAGGTTGGTCTCGAGGCCGGTACGCTCACGCAGTACCTGACCTACGGCCTGCAGTTTGCCGGCTGCGAGGTGGTCTGCATGGAGGCTCGGCAAGTCAAAGCGGCGCTCTCTGCGATGCGCAACAAGACCGACAAGAACGATGCCCGCGGCATTGCCCAGCCGCAAAGCGGTGCTCGCCAAGTGCATCGATCTC
>JBFFKS010000222.1:0-3110 GCA_041555275.1 Xianfuyuplasma sp.
CCATTGATTTAAATACAGGATCTGTCGTTGTTCCTGGATGATCTGATACTAAACTGATTTTTTGATTCGTAATAGCGTTTATCACACTTGATTTACCCGCATTTCTTCTACCAAATATCCCAATATGGGTTCTGTTACTTCTTGGTGTTTTATTCATACTCATTAGTTTTGACTCCTTATATTACCTGGCGAAGTAATGTTTAACGGGTTAAGCAATTCATCAAGTTCTTCACTGGTAAATAAATTTTCCTCTATAAGTACTTCCTTTATTGTTTTCTTGTTGTCTTGTGCAGTTTTTACAATAGAACTAGCTTTATCATATCCAATAACGGAAATCAATGGAGTAATCAACGAATGAGATTTTTCAATATTTTCGCGACATTTATCTTCATCTACGATTATATGTTTTATACATTTCCCATCTAGTTTTGTGACTGTATTGGTTAATAATTCTAAACTCTCTAGTAAACTTTCAGCAATATGAGGATAAAAGGCATTTAATTCTAGGTTTCCACTTGCGACTAGATTATTGATCAGCAGGTCATTTGCAACAACTTTATGAGCATTCCCAATTGTCATTTCTAATATTACTGGATTCACTTTACCAGGCATAATTGATGACCCTACTTGATTGTTTTTTAAAATAATTTCTCCAATCCCACCATGAGGACCAGAACTTAAAAATCGTAAGTCATTACAAATTTTTATTAAAGTAGCAGCAGCCACTTTTAACAAACCAGAAACCTCGTTAATTGCATCTAGATTTTGTGTATTATCTATCAATGATTCTGCTCGTGATAATCCGATATTAGAAGATGATTGAAGTTTATCTGTCATCATAAATGTGTATTTTAGTGGTGCATTCATTCCAGTACCAATTGCAGTACCACCAATATTAATCGTTCTTAATCTTTCTTCTACTTTGTAAATGCGCCAGCGGTCTCTTGAAATAGTCTCTGCATAAGCACCAAACATTTGTCCTGCAAGCATAGGTACTGCATCCATCATTTCGGTTCTACCTAGTTTCAAAACTTTGCCATACTTACTCTCTAATTCTTGGAATGAAGATTGTAGTTTCGAGTAAGCAGTTGCGAGTTTTCTAATCTGCTTTATCGCAGCTATTTTAACACTTGTGGGATAAGTATCATTGGTAGATTGGTGCATATTGACATGGTTAATAGGATGAATAATCTTATATTCACCTTTGGGTCTTTTTAATATTTCTAATGCGACATTAGCAACCACTTCATTGACATTCATATTGGTAGAAGTACCTGCTCCACCTTGATGCTTGTTTACAACAAAGCTTTCATCAAAATCACCTTGTAATATTAAATTACATGCTTGTTCAATTGCTTTGGCAATATTATGATCAAGGTAGTTAAGTTTTGCATTGGTTATTGCTGCTTGTTTTTTAATATTTACCAACTCATAGATGATGTGCATATTGGTTCGTTCATTAGATACGTCAAAATTATCTAACGCACGATACGTTGATATTCCATAATAAATTGTGTCGTCTAGTTCAACTTCACCTATAAAATCTTTTTCTATTCTCAATTTAATTCCCCCTTAGAAGAATAAGTCTCTCTCACCTTTTATTATTCGATATATGTTTGTCTTTAGCTTTTCTTTTACTGTTTGGTTTTTAATCGTTTCAGCATGTTTGAAAACGTATTTAAGACCTTTTTCGATTAATTCTTGATCAGCATAATCCATCAAGTACTCTGTTAAAGTCATTAAAGCATTTGGTTCGCAGATAAGTCCGATTGTTCCCGCTTTTGCCAATTTCATAAAGCGGTCCCCGGTACGATTGTTACGATAACATGCTGTACAATAGGATGGAATAAACCCTCGATTGATTAAATCCTTATTTACCTCCATAACACTTCGTTCGTCTGATAATTCAAATTGATCATGTTCGATTTCATTTGTTTCTTCATGATACCCACCAACGTCAGTTTTGCTTCCTGCACTGATTTGAGAAACACCATGTTGGATTAGTTCTTCTCGCATTTCTTTTGATTCTCTCGTCGAGAGGATTAACCCAATATATGGTACTGCAAGTCTTAAGACAGTAACTAGTCTTTTAAATTGAAAGTCATTGATGATATTAGGATAATCTTCTAAACTCATTCCATCAGCTTTTTTTAGTCTTGGTACACTGATTGTATGGAATCCTACCCCATATTTTTCTTCTAAATATTCATTATGCAAGATTAAAGACATCACTTCTTGTTTCCATGGAGCAAGTCCAAATAATACACCTGCACCAACATCATCAATCCCTGCTTCAAAAGCACGATCAAATGCATGGAAATGATAATCATAATCTCCTTTTATGCTTTTTGGATGTTGCTCTGCAAAAGCTTCTCTATCATATGTTTCTTGAAATAGAATATATGTTCCAATTCCAACATCTTTTAGTTGTTTGTATTCTTCTACAGTAGTTGCAGCAATGTTTACGTTGATTCGTCTGATTGAGGAATTCTCATATATGGTTTTTATCGATTCAACAACATAATCGATTGGTGTTTCTTTTGGGCTTTCCCCGACTTCTAAAGCAAGTCTTTTATGTCCTAATTTTTCTAAGTTAATTGCCTGTTGTTTAATTTCCTCTTGCAGTAATTTTTTTCTATCAAAATGATTGTCTCTTCGATAACCGCAGTATTTACAATTATTAACACAGTAGTTTGAGATATATAAGGGGGCAAAGATGACAACTCTATTTCCGTAAATTTCGTCCTTTAATTCTCCAGCGATATCCTCAATTCTCTTTATTTGAGTACGATCATGTGAGCTTAATAACATAGCGATATCCATATGATTTAATTTCTGTCTTTTTTTAGCTTTTTCTAATATTCTATCAATTTCAGAATTCTGTGGATGCACTGCAGCACTTAATAATTTGTTTATGTATCTTTTATCAATAATTTGATTTTGCATTCTAATCAACCCTTTCGAAATCCACGTAATCACCAACACCTAAATCAATTTCATGTCCGACGTTTTTAATTCTCAATTCTATACAACCACGACAAACATCACTTGTATCACCGGTGCAAATCTTGTTTTGATATATTTCATATAATTCTCTATTTTCTGTTGGA
>JBFFKS010000223.1:0-3103 GCA_041555275.1 Xianfuyuplasma sp.
GATTACTTCAAGTTTATTTCCAACAGTATAACCTAATGGTTGAGACATATCAGTTATAAACGCAACTACTTTTTTCCCTAGTTGTGTTCCGATTTTCACCATAACATGAGACAACTCTCGAGCTTCTTCGATGGTTTTCATAAATGCACCTTCACCAATTTTAACATCAAGGACAATTACGTCACTACCACTTGCTAATTTTTTACTCATAATACTTGATGCAATTAACGGAATACTAGGGACAGTAGCCGTAACATCACGCAAAGCATATAATAATTTATCTGCAGGTGTTAAGTTTGCAGTTTGTCCTGCAACCGCAATTCCAATATCATTTACTTGATTTACAAAGTCATCAATGTCTATATTAATAGATAATCCAGGTATACTTTCTAGTTTATCTAGTGTACCACCAGTGTGACCTAGTCCTCTACCACTTAATTTAGCAACTTTTGCACCTGTACTAGCAACTAACGGAGCCAAAACTAGTGTTGTTTTATCTCCAACACCACCAGTAGAATGTTTATCAACTTTAATTCCTTCAATACTTGAAAGATCAATTTTATCTCCACTATTCAACATTGCATTTGTTAAAGCAGCACTTTCTACTTCATTCATACCTTGGAAATATATTGCCATTAACATTGCACTCATTTGATAATCTGGAATGTTTTTATTTACATAATTTTCAATGATATAACTAATCTCAGCATTCGATAATATAAGTCCATCTCGTTTCTTCTCGATTAAATCAACCATTCTCATAATAATCACTCTCCTAGACAGTAATTATACCATATAAAATTCTAATTGTGAATTGAAAAAAGGTAACAAAAAAGAGGATTGCTCCTCTTATTTAACTGTTTTTTTGAATACATCTAATTGTGCTTGAATTTTTCCTCTTATTAAATCACTTACTTCATGTGAATTCATTCCTTCATATTCGCTATACTGTACTAATGGGTGAATATGAACATATACTTTATATCTTTTCCAAGGAAATTTTTTCAATATTTTACATGTATCATATTGAGTAGCAATTAGTATATCAGCCTTCGGTTTCATCGCTAGTTTAAATGCACCTGCTTTAAATTCAATTAGTTCATTACCAAATGATCTTTTACCTTCTGGGAAGATACCCATAGGATTTCCTGACTTGTATTGTCTAATACCTTTAACAATCGATTCTGCTGCACTTCTATCAGCATATTTACTAATGAAGATATTTCCTAATAATACAATCCATTTCCCTAATACAGGTAATTTTCGTAAAGTCTCTTTACCAATAAAATTAAGTGTGTGGTTTCTAAAAATTGGTTTTAGAATCATAATATCCCAATTTTCTTGATGATTACTTATTAGAACAAATTTACTTTTTGGGATGTTTTCTTTTCCAGTTACTATGACTTTTGTACGGAGCAAATGTGCCCCAAATCGAAGTAAGGCGTTTGCTACTTTGTGATTAAACTTACTGTCAAATGGTGTATTTCTACGTAAACGTCCAAGAACCTCCAAAATTATTATTTGTGTAATAAAAGACAGTATCAGCCCAATTAAAAGAGATACAATCGTTAATAAATAAAATATTGGATTATTAAAGCTATTAAAGTCTAGATTGAATAACCAACCAAATAAATAGGTATATCCTACTAGAAATATGTAAAAACTTAATGTAAACATATTATTCTTTCCTTTCGTAAACAGACCAGTTTAAATCTCCTTTAATCGTTTCTTTTATTTTTGTGTATTTTGAGTAATCAATCTCTTTAAAAAACACATCACCATCATATTCTTTATTGACATGAGTAATATATAAACGATCTGCAAGATCTAGCGTAATGTCATAGATGATTTTCCCACCAATTATAAAAATTTCTTCTTCTTTTGGGAAATTTTTTAAATACTCAATAATATTATTCGTTACTTCTATGTCTTTATAAGTGTAATCGGTTAACGTTGCAATTACACTTGTTCTTCCAGGTAATGGTTTATTGATATAACCTAAGATGGACTTAAATGTTTGCTCTCCCATGATTACTTTGTGATTCCATGTTGTTTTTTTGAAATATTCCATATCTTCTTTGTAATGCCAAGGGAGTTTATTTCCAAGTCCAATAACATTGTTTTTTCCAATAGCGACAATTAAACTAACCACTATACACTCACCTTACCCTTTATTAGTGGGTGTGGATTATATCCAATAAGTTCGAAATCTTCATACTTAAACACCTCTATATTTTTGATATTTTTATTGATTTTCATTGTTGGTAATTCTCTTGGTTCTCTTGATAATTGCAGTTTCACTTGCTCGAAATGATCATTATATATATGAGCATCCCCTAAGGTATGAACAAAATCTCCAAGCTCTAAGTCACAAACTTGAGCAACCATCATTGTTAATAATGCGTAACTGGCGATATTGAAGGGAACTCCCAAAAATGTATCGGCACTTCTTTGGTATAATTGACAACTTAATTTATTATTATTAACATAAAAATGAAACATCATATGACATGGAGGTAAAGCCATTTCATTAATTAACGGTGGATTCCATGCACTAACAATTAATCTTCTTGATGAAGGGTTCTCTTTGATATTTTGAATCAACTCAGCTAATTGATCAACATATTTTCCATCTGGACCTTCAAAATGACGCCATTGTCTACCATACACTGGACCAAGTTCACCATGTTTTTTAGCAAAAGAATCGCTATTTTTTACTTTTTCAACAAACTCTTTCAATGATTCACCATTATAATCAGAATGTTTTGTAAAATTACGATATGGCCACTCATTCCAAATACGTACATTGTTATCTACTAAGTATTTAATGTTTGTTTCGCCTTTTATAAACCATAATAATTCATGAATTACTGATTTTAAATGCACTTTTTTTGTTGTTAACAATGGAAATCCTTTGCTCAAATCAAAACGCATTTGATAACCAAATGTACTTAGTGTACCAGTTCCTGTACGATCACTTTTATTTTCACCATTTTCAAGGATATGTTCTAGTAATTTAAGGTATTGTTTCATAGTCTACTCCTTTTTATGTTTGATTTTTTTTACAATTTGTTTAAAGAATACCGCAATTGCAAAAATTGCA
>JBFFKS010000224.1:0-3084 GCA_041555275.1 Xianfuyuplasma sp.
AAGACTCTCTTACTGTAAGTTTACCACCTTTTAAGTTCTTATTATAAACGAGTAAAGGAACGTATTCGCGTGTATGATCAGAACCAGGGAATGTTGGATCGTTTCCGTGATCTGCAGTAATAATTAATAGATCATCCTCATTTAATTTAGTCATCAACTCACCAAGTTGCTCATCAAACTCTTCTAGGGAATCACGGTATCCAATTGGATCTCTCCTATGTCCATATAAAGCATCAAAATCAACAAGATTAATATAGGCCAAACCATTAAAATCTTTGTTGGTATATTCTATAAAGTTTTCCATTCCATGTTTGTTAGATTTTTGCTTATAAGCTTCAGTAATTCCTTCTCCGTCATAAATATCTTTAATCTTCCCAAACGATACTACATCATAACCTGCTTCTTTTAGATAAACAAGTGCAGTATCTTCAAATGGTTTTAATGCATAATCATGACGATTTGCAGTTCGTACGAAATTTCCAACTTTATCTCCAATAAATGGACGAGCAATTATTCTTCCTAGTTTCCAGTCTTCTCTTAATGTCATTTCTCGTGCAATTTCACAAGCTTTATAAAGATTATCTAGACCAACAACCTCTTCATGTGCTGCAATTTGTAGTACACTATCTGCTGATGTGTAGACAATTAAATCTCCAGTTTCAAGTTGGTGTTCACCATATTCATCGAGGATGTGAGTTCCACTTGATGCTTTATTACCAACAAGATTGCGTCCTGTTTTTTTAGATAACTCATCCATCAGTTCCTTGGGAAATCCAGTTTCAGTAAATGTAATAAACGGCTCAACTATTTTAAGACCCATTAACTCCCAATGTCCTGTCATTGTATCTTTCCCATTACTCATTTCATTCATTTTACTAAAATATCCAATTGGATTTTCTATAGGTTTTACACCGTTAATCTCAGTGATGTTTCCATATCCTAGTTTTTCCATGTTTGGCAGTGTAATACCTCCAGCAGCTTCACTGATATGCTTAATCGTATTTGCGCCTTCATCACCAAACAGTTTTGCATCTTCTAATTCACCGCAACCAACACTGTCAATTACGATTAGAAATACTCTTTTGTACATGTTATTCCTCCTTTGGTTTTGAACGAGGGTGAAACTCTTCATAAACCGATTGTAGTTGTTGTTTTGTTATATGTGTATAAACTTGGGTAGTAGAGATGTCTTCATGACCAAGCAGTTCTTGAACAACTCGAAGATCAACTCCGTTTTGTAACAAGTGTGAAGCAAAGCTATGTCGTAATGTATGAGGACTTACATCCTTCATAATTCCGGCTTTTAAGGTGATTTTCTTCAATACTTTGTAAAAACCAACACGACTAATACTTTGTCCTCTACTATTTACAAAAACAATATCACCAGGTACTTTTTTTAATACAGGTCTTGAGTGATCAAGGTACCTTTTAATTGCAGCAGCGCCTTCATGTCCAATCGGTACAATTCTTTCTTTATTTCCTTTACCTGTGATATTTAAGAATCCCATATTAACATGTAAATCTGATAAAGACAAATCTAATAACTCACTTATACGCAAACCACTACCATACAACAATTCGAGCATGGCTTTATTTCTTATCTCAAGTGGTTCGTCACCATCAGCAGCAACCATCAAAGCATCTACTTCTTCGACACTTAGGACAACAGGTAATCTTTGTTCTTTTTTTGGTAAACTGATGCCCAAAGCAACATTGGTAAATACTAATTTTTCTAATACCATATATTTGTGAAATGATCGAATTGCACTCATTTTACGAGAGATACTACTTGCAGTATTGTTTTTCCGCTTTAATCTTGCAATAAAGTTTCTAATATGTTGTTTTGTAATCGTTTCAGGATCTTTTGTAAGGTAGTTTTTATACAAAAACTCAACATACTCCGTTAAGTCAGTAATATAAGACGAAATCGTATTATGACTTAGTCCTTTTGTTATTTTTAGGTAATACTCATATTCCTTTAACAGTCTCTTTAACATCATTTCACCTCACAAAAATCTGAAATACTTCATTTCCAAGTAATATACCTTTTCTTGTGAAACGTAAGTATCCGTTAATGATTTCTATTAATTTATTATCAATAGCATCAATTAATTCTGGGTATTCTTTAAATAATTGAATATTATATTTAGCATTGATTTCTTCTATGTTGATTCCTTGTATTTTTCTTAGACCCATCAGTAGTTCATCGCTTAAAGGTTCGTAGTAGTAATAGTCTTTATTATCAAAATCTTCATTTATAATTGACTTAATGTACTTAGATACACTTCGTATATTTCCAAAACGTTTACCATTATACAAAGAATGACTTCCACTACCTAGTCCTAAGTACTCTTTATTTTCCCAATATACTAAATTATGTAATGAATCAGTATTGTTTTTACTGAAATTGCTGATTTCATAGTGTTTATACCCATTCTTTATTAATCGATCAATGACTATATTGTACATTTCAGCGTCTAAGTCTTCAGGATTCATTTTTGCCTTCCCTTTAAGAATCAGATTATATAATTTTGTTTTCTCCTCAAGTATTAAAGAATAGTATGATATGTGATTGACGTCTAATTTAAGAACTTTATCTATGTCATCATTCAGATTATCAATCGATTGGTTTATCAAACTAAAAATCATATCAACACTAATATTGGTTATACCATTTTGCTTCAAGATTTCTACAGCTTTTATGATATCTTTTTCATTGTGAGTTCTACCAAGAAATTTTAGTTGACTCTCATTAAAGCTTTGAACACCAATACTCACACGATTAATACCATACTTTTTGATTGTTTCTACAAATTCTAAATTGATATCATTTGGATTGGTTTCAATTGAATATTCCTTTATATGAGTTAAATCAATATTTTCTTTGATAGCTTTAAGTATTGCAGTTAAATTATCATTTGATAGGCTAGAAGGGGTTCCCCCGCCAATAAAGATAGTTTGCAAAGAACCATAAAGTTTATTATAGTGTTTAAGCTCTTTAATGAGACATTGTATGTAATTTGATTCTTTTTCTAGTGTTGCCATTTCTTTGTGAAAATCACAGTATGTGCAAATCTGTTTACA
>JBFFKS010000225.1:0-3083 GCA_041555275.1 Xianfuyuplasma sp.
AATTTACTATGGTACGGGCAAAATCCTTCATTAATGATGCACAAGGCAGACAGAGTGGAATTTGAGAAGCTACCCGAAAAAATTACGGTTTACCGAGGCATAAAATTAGACAAAAGAATTACTAAAAGTAACATTCATAAATATTTTGGTAATGCTTGGACAACAAGTTTGAAGAACGCTATTTCATATGCTAACGATAATATGAAGCAGATTTTAAAACTTGAGATAATGAAGTCGAATGCAATTGCCTACTTCGGTTCAGCAACGTGTAATGATGTGTTTATTGATTTTGAAAAGAACCCCCATTTGGAATCACAAATCCAAATTATTGATGCATCTAAAATTATTGATGCATCATAAAAAATGTTACATGAATCAACATGGTCGATAAAAATAACTGCAACTCCGTCAGTTAACATGGCGGGTTGCTTAAAAAAAAACATGAGAAGTGCCCAGCAAGCTGGATTAGATAATTAATTCTAAAAACATCAAATGAGAAGAAAATTCAATAACAAACATATTGCAAGAATAAAAAATCATAACCAAATGTTCGGCACAAATGAATGGGCTTCAAAAACAGGAAAATGTTGTAATAAATCAACATTGGTTATACACCCAACAGACATATCAACGGTATTTTTAAAGGGAGTTTACGAAGGCATTCCTACTAAAACTGTGATAACAGGGGGTGTTAACGAAGAAGAGTTGGTTCAATTGATTAAAGAACATGACAGAGTTATGATGATGGGGCATGGTTCGCCTAATGGCTTGTTTAAAGCGAGTAGTTTCCCAGAGGTTGAAGAAACTTTCGTAATCAACAAGAGTCACGTACCCTTACTTAATGAAAAAGAAGAAAACGTATTTATTTGGTGTAATGCCGATATGTTCGTCAACTCCTATGGGTTGAAAGGCTTTTATACAGGAATGTTTATATCAGAAGTTAACGAAGCATATTATTGCGGTCTGCCTTTAATCACTCAAGATATTGTCGATGAATCCAATTATGGGTTCACCAATATTATTAACAGGCACATTACTGAAAATAGAAATGTAATTCACAAAAAAGTAAAAAACGAATATGGTGTGCTAAGTAAAAAGAACCCTATTGCCTCCTACAATAACAATCGTTTATATGTAAACTAAAATAGGTTTCTAAAAGTACTGTCTAATTTATGGATTATTGATTTAATGAAGAATGCTGAAACAACATATGATTTGATAAGTGGGTTTAGTCCAATATTTAACCGAATTTCTTTAAAGGAGCTTGGTTATTTATTGGACTATAATACTACTGTTTCGGCTAAACGATGGTGCAAACGGCATAATATCACAATTCACAAAGATGGTGGGAAGAATTACATATTTAAATATGAGTTTGATAGAGTGACTAATGAGGCATTAATTAAAGACCTACAAAAAAAATACGGTTCGAGGTGGGAAGAGGCATTGGAACTGGCTCAAAAGAATGAACTATATAAATTAAATTCTCCTAAAGAGCCTCAGTCAATTCATAGTATTCCTCGATATAAGCCACAGGGAAAACATGCAATAAAATTCTTGAAAGCAAATGGATAAACTGGAATACAAAAAGTTTGTAGGATTGGAGATACGTTGCCTTCAATGCGGTAAAACAATTCATCGCAATAGAACACCTATAGATGGGTGCAGACATCCAATTGAAAAAACTGCATATAGGGCAATCGTGGTAATTCCTGGAACAAAAAAGAAGAGGATTTCTAAAACGCTAAAGTCAAGAATTTATATTGATGCTGTTAGGGAGTGCTTGGACTTTCGAACCGATGTACTAAACGGGACATACCATAATAATGTACAGCAAGAAAAAGCTAAGCCACAATTAGTATTTGACTGTATTGGTATGTATTTAGATTTTCTTGAAGATGTAAATGTACCTGAACATCAAAAGAAACATAACTCCGAAGGATATATAACTTCTTCAAGGTCCCATTTCAATACCTATACTGAGTTTTTAGAATCAGAGAAGATTAATATCGATGTTTTTAAGATAACCGATATTAACAGTCAACAAGTTGGTTGTTACTATACATATTTGACGGAGAATACAAATTCAAACTATACCTTCAATCATAAGATTAAAGCCATGAGAGCTTTATTTGAATACTTAATAATTAAAGAAAAGTATCAGTTAGAAAATGTATTCAAAGAAATTAGGCTAAAACCAGAAAAAGGGAAAGATGTAATTATTACATCTGAAGATTTTAACTCGTTATTGAATGTGATATCTCCAGATGATTCGATAATAAAAATAGGTAAGAGCAGAGGGCGAAATATGTTTAGAACGTGGTTAGCAAGTGCATATAAAATTAAAGCATATACGGGAAGGAGGGATGGTGAAATTTTTAACATGAGGTGGGATATGATTTACTACAAAGATGGCATTCCACTTTATCTAAAAACGCCAAATGAAAAAATAAATCGCTTAAAAAACTTAATCAACGAAGATGAATTGGAGTACGTTTATGTACCAATTATTGAGGAACTTGAGTTATTCCTTATAGAAATGGGATTAAAAGAAAATAGAAGAAGTAATAAATTTATTATTGCACCTGAAGAAAAGGGTAGGAAGACAATGGCTTCACAGACAAGTAAAAGTTTTACATTCTTTTGGGAGAAACTGAACCGAGATTATGACATTACGTTAAAACATCTGAGAAGTACATATATCACAGCAAGTGTAATATACTCTTATAATCAGGGACCAAAATTACGTCAACATGCTAACTTTAGAGTTACTGATAAACATTACGTAGACCAAAAGGAGATTGCAAAATTAATCAGTAAAGACAGAAGTGAACATCGCTTTGTTGTGTTCCCAAAATAATGTGACTATTATGCCAAAGTACACAGTAAAAGTACACAGCAACAAAAAAAAGAGCTACGATTGTCTCGTAACTCTTTGATTATCAGGTGGAGAATAGCGGAATCGAACCGCTGACCTTTTGACTGCCAGTCAAACGCTCTAGCCAACTGAGCTAATCCCCCCTTTGAGCGTGCAAATATAAAAATATTTTAAAACACAACGAGTTACAGATCCCAAAAATTCA
>JBFFKS010000226.1:0-3076 GCA_041555275.1 Xianfuyuplasma sp.
GATTATTATATTAAATAATCTATTTAATCACATATTTATCACTTTGTGATATAATATGAAAGTAATAATACTAAATATTTGGAGGATTCAAAATGAACTTAAAAGATTACATCGCTAATGTTCCTGATTTCCCAATCCCAGGAATTCAATTCAAGGATATTACTCCATTAATTGGAGACGGAGAAGCATTTAAATATGCGACTTTATTATTCGAAAACTTTACAAAAGAAATCGGTGCTGACATTATTGTTGGACCTGATGCTCGTGGATTTATCTTTGGATGTCCTGTTGCTACAAAATTAGGATTAGGTTTTGTACCTGTAAGAAAACCTAATAAACTACCTCGAGAGGTAATTACTTACAGTTATGATTTAGAATATGGATCAAATACTCTTTGTTTACATAAAGGAGACATAAAACCAAATCAGAAAGTACTTATTATTGATGACTTACTTGCTACTGGTGGAACAATTGAAGCGACTATTAATCTTGTAGAGCAATCAGGTGGTATCGTCGCTGGTATCGCTTTCCTCATCGAATTAGTAGACTTAAATGGAAGAGAAAAACTAGACGCGTATAACGTTTTATCATTAATGAAATATTAAGAAGGTGGTATTATGCGAACACCAGCTGTTCAATCATTACTAAAACAAGCCGCAACATATATCACAAATAAACAACATCTTGATATTATTGAAGATGCTTATAACTATGCTTATAATAAACATAAAGGACAATTTCGAAAAAGTGGTGAAGAGTATATTCTACACCCTCTAGATGTTGCCCTTATTTTATCGGAATATAAAACAGATCCTACAACAATTATAGCTGGGTTACTTCATGACGTTATTGAAGATACCGATTCTACATTCGAAGAAGTAAAAAGTCTTTTTGGGGAAGAAGTAGCACTTTTAATAGAAGGCGTAACCAAATTAGGGCAATATAAATTTAAAGGAATCGAACAAGAAAAAGAGAAAATAGCTGCACAAGCTAAGAATTACCAAAAAATGTTACTTGCGATGGCGAAAGACATTCGTGTTGTCATTGTAAAACTCGCTGATAGGCTTAATAATATTAGAACATTAGGTGCTTTGCCTAAACATAAACAAGAGCGCATAGCTAGAGAAACAATGGAGATTTACGCTCCTCTTGCTCATCGTTTAGGGATGAATATTATGAAAGCAGAACTTGAAGATACTTCTTTCAAATATATTGATACAGATCACTATAAGCTTATCGCAAAAATGATTAGCGATACCAAATATAATCGTGAAGCTGATCTTGCATTGATGCAAACAAACCTAGAATATCTACTTACTGAAAATAATGTAAATTGCAATGTAAAAGGACGCATTAAAAATATCTACTCTGTACATAAAAAAATGGTAGATCGTAAAAAAGAATTCGAAGATATTTTCGATCTTCAAGCCTTACGAATTATTGTTGATAGTATTGAAGATTGTTATCGAAGTATTGGGGTGATTCACTCCAAGTGGACACCTATACCAAACAGGTTTAAAGATTATATTGCTATGCCGAAACCAAATCTTTATCAATCATTACATACATCGGTAATTGCAAACGGAAAAGTATACGAAATTCAATTACGTACAAAAGAAATGGATCAAATAGCGGAATATGGAGTAGCTGCACATTGGGCTTACAAAGAGTCAAAAGGGAATCGTCAAATGACTGATGAGGTATCACGAAAACTTAGATGGTTTGGTGATTTAGTACAATTTTCAAAAGAGAGTGATGATGATTCAGAAATCGTAAGTTTATTACGAGATGATATCTTCAATTCAAACGTCTATGTATTCACTCCAAATGGAGACATCATAGACTTAAAAAAAGGATCTACACCTCTTGATTTTGCTTTTAGAATTCACACTCAAGTTGGGATTAAAACAGTTGGTGCAATTGTAAATGGTAAAATAGTGCCATTGGAATACGAGTTGCAAACGGGTGATATCGTCAATATGAAAACGAGTGTTAATTCATTTGGACCAAACGACAACTGGTTAAAAATAGTAAAAACTTCTAACGCAAAAAGTAAAATAAAAGCATATTTAAATAAACAAAGAAGAAGCGTTTTGATTGAAATGGGTAAAGAGGATTTCTTACGAGAAGTACAATCAAGAAATGCTGATTTTGAGTTAACCGATAAAATTGTAATGAAACTTTTCCAAAAGAAAGGTGCTAATTCAATTGACGATTTATATTACGAAATCGGGAAGAATACACTTTCACCAGGTAGCGCAGTAAATGCTCTTGTTGGAAAAACAGAATACACTGAAGAAGAACTAATTCAACGCATCAATACTTCAGTCTATTTAGATCGAAAAAGTGATTCTAACATAATTGTTGAGGGACTTAAAAACCCATCAATAAAACTTTCAAACTGTTGTACTCCAATACCTGGCGATGAGATTACAGGATACATTTCCAAAGGAACTGGTATTGCAGTCCATAGAACACAATGTAATAACCTCAAAAATCTAGATAAAAACCGTTATATAGAAGTATTTTGGGGTAATGATACTTCAAAGCAATACTCTATCAATTTACGTATCATTGTTCAAAATAGAGATAATGTTTTAGCTGAAATTATCAATACAATAACTTCTTTGAAAGGTAAGGTCATTCAGGTTGCCGCTTCTTCAAACAAAGCTCTTGAAGGTGTTATTAAACTAAAAGTGAGTATAAAAAACATCGATGAACTCGAAAACATCATTCGTAATCTTCAAAAAGTGAAAGACATTTTTACAATTGAAAGGATGATGAAATAGTGAGGGTTGTTGTTCAAAGAGTAAAAGAAGCATCTTGTCATGTAAATGGTAAAATTGTATCACAAATTAACAAAGGGTACGTACTATTTGTTGGCTTTACACATTCAGATACAATAAGTGACGTGAAGTATTTAGCGAAAAAGATAGCAAACTTACGCATATTTGAGGATGAGAACGATAAATTAAACAAAAGTATCTTAGACAAAGGTTACGATATATTATCTATCTCACAATTTACATTATATGGTGATACAAAAAAAGGAAATAGACCTTCATTTACACAAGCC
>JBFFKS010000227.1:0-3073 GCA_041555275.1 Xianfuyuplasma sp.
ACAATCGGTGGAACTATTAGAACTTTAGATAATGATGTTCGTTTATTCCTTTTTGATCGTATAAAGCAGGTTGCTACGCATATTGCTAAAGCGAACAATTGTAATGCAGAACTGGAGATTATTGAAGCATACCCTCCGTTAATTAACAATCCAAAAATGACTGAGTTTGTTTATGAAATCGCTAAGAAATTAATTGGAGAGGAAAATGTTACTGAATTATTCGAACCATCAATGGGTGGTGAGGATTTTAGTTATTATCTTCAAAAGAAACCCGGTTCTTTCTTCTGGTTAGGTGGCAGACCAAAAGATGCAAAAGTCACTTATAACAATCATAATCCTAAATTTGATGTGGATGAATCTGTCTTCTTAATTGGTACAGCAATGCATATTAATATCGTAAAAGAATTTCTAAAATAAAAAGAGGCGATTGCCTCTTTTTTAGTTTTCTATCCATTTAATATATACAATTAAATCTTCGTTCGGCATCACTTCGAGAAGAAATTCCTCAGTTAATTCAATATTCGAGTAAAATCCTTCTACTATAAATCCTGGATTTTCATATATTGGAAATTCAAGAATATCATCACCTGTTTTATAGAAAAGATTATCTACATCACCATTATGATTATTCGTTACTACCATCATATGATGTGTGATTCCTTCCCATTTGGCATACAATGTAGTATTCACATTGATTGTATCATTATTGTATTCCTCTAGGTAGTAATACTGCATATACCATCCTAAGAAAATATACCCTTCTCTTACTGGCTCCAAAGGTAACGTTATTCTGCTCTCTTCATCTACCTCAATAGGAGGAATATCATTTCCACCCATTGTGTTGAAAGTTACTGTTATTTGTTCAGCACAAGCTGACATAGAGATTACTGTAATTATTGTAATAAGTAACAATAGTATTTTTTTCATAAAAGACAACTCCTATTTTAATGAATCTAGTGTTTTTACAAACTCATAAAAATCTTGATAATTTCCTGTGTGGTTTGCGGTATTTTCTACATTGTTCGGATTAAGCATACAATCAGTAATTAAGTAGGTTTTTACGCCTAGTTTACCAACTACTAAATCTTCAACAACATCATTACCAACCATATAACACTCTTCAGGTTTACGGTTGATGTTATTCAATACTTCTTCATAGTATTCTAAATGTGGTTTTGTATAATGATTGTCCTCGAACGAGGAAATATAACTGAACTCTTCAGGCTCAAATCCAGCCCAATTAATACGGTGATGATTCGCATGCAATGGAAATAGTGGGTTTGTTGCTAGTACAACATCATACCCCTTTTCCTTAAGTAAATCAATACTTTTACGCATCCACTTGCTTTGATAAGTAGATGCTTTGACATTGCGGAATCCCATATTGTAAAAATCGTAAAACTTCGTTATATAGTAATCCATATCATCATTAATCAATTCTCCAAAGTGAGTCATAAATTTATCATAGTTTGAGGTCCCATCTTTGATTTTTACCATATGATGTGTACTTTCCATAATATACTTTGCCAATAATGTTGGATCAAAATCATCCTTAAAATGAAGACCAATATTATAAAAGTATAGTTTCATAAATTCTTCAAGATCCATTGGCAATACTGTACCATCTAAGTCGAATAAAAATGTATTTCTCATTGTGTCCACCCCTTCTAATAAATAAAATCCTAGTGAACTAGGATTTTATATTGTACTTAATGAATTTTAACAAATTATTGCTTTTTTGTAAAGGTCATTAGTATTTCCAAGGATCCTCTTCATTTGATGGTTCTGGATCTTCAATATCCTCACCAAATCCGTCATCTTCCTCTTGTTTCACTTCTGCCCAATCACCCATCATAGTTGCTTTTTGATTAAATCCATCGACTAGGCCATCGAAGTCTGCTTTTACTACATATGTTCCAGCTATCATATCGTGAAGACCTTTTCCGTCTTCTCTTGATAGTAACATTATGAATGCAATAAATGTTAATACCACAACTCCAAATCCAAATAATCCTGATACAAGTGAAAATACTAACATATTAACGAACATAAACAGTAATAATGGGATTGTCACATATGTTCCCCACATCTGAATTGAACGCAAGAAATGTTTGTATAATGAAGGGTTATTTCCAAACTCATCAATCGCTTTAATGCTCATAATTTTTTTACCTACTGTTTGCCCATTCCATTTCCATGGAACGATTACAAAGTAAATAAAACCTGGAACAAAATCAATCAGTGCTGTCCACAGCATATAACTTGCTGTTGGCGATTCAATGTCTCCCAATACTGAATTACTATTACTTAAAATAACTTCCATAAAATTCTCAAATCCTGTAAATGCCGCATACAAAACCATAAAAATAGTTCCAACAATTCCGATAATCACAGCATCTATAATTGCTGCTACAATTCTTTCTCCTGGTACTTTTTGAATTTTCATCTAAATCACTCCTTATTCATTTCTTAATGCTTCAATTGGTTTTTTTCGCCCTGCTCTAATTGATGGAATTAACCCACTAAACAATGCGATTAGTATACTTCCTACAATTGCTAATAACATAGTTGTTATATTAATAGAAAGTACTTTTTTAGGATCTACAAATGGTAAGTAATCTACTACTAAATCTAAGTGATTATTATAAATATAGATATTTAGAATATAGACTAATAATAACGATAGCACTACACTAATTATACCAGCCATTAGTCCAATCATTGTTGTTTCTCCACTATAAATAACACGAACATCACTTCTTGTTCCACCCATTGCTCTAATCAATCCGATTTCACGTTTACGTTCAATGATACTGATAAATAGTATTAGTAATAACATTAACCCACCAGTAAAGATTGCTATTGTAACGATTGCGCTAAATATAAACTGTAAAATATACATGAAGAAACTGGCAAATTGTCCAAGTAGGTCTGCAGAATTAACTCCATAATACTCAGTAATTAAATATTTATCATTTTCCTCCATATTGATAATAATTGATGATTTATTATCAATTGCATCTGCTTTTAAGAACGCTCGGAATCGATGACTAGTATTTAACTCATACGGGTC
>JBFFKS010000228.1:0-3069 GCA_041555275.1 Xianfuyuplasma sp.
TAGTAGAGTTAATTGCAATTCCTCTTAATGTTCCCATTGAGGCACAAATAAACCCTTGAACACCATCTAAGTATCCAGCAGCAACTTGAGTACCACCATCAGCAATAAATTTCTCTGCTAAATCAAATACTGCTTTTGCTACCATATAGTTATAAACTTGGTCGATTTCTCCGAAGAAACCATTTTTATCAGTGTTCATAAAACTTTCATAATCCACTGCACCAATTCTTAACATACTTTGTGCTTGCCAGTTTCCAATATCTAAAACTGATTTTGCTGTTTTGAAGAACGCTCTTTTTGAACTTGCTCTCCATAATGCAATACGACTTTCAGCAGGGTATGTATCTACACCATTAGTACTATCTCCATCATCTAATACTGCATTTGCATCTTGGAAAATATCTAAGATACTATCAGTTGCGTGAATATAAGATACTAAATGGTCTGTATTTGCTACTGCATATTCTAACCCTTTTACTAATTGAACTGCGATTGTATGTGCATTAATATTTTTTGCTACTGCTTGATTATAGTTACGCATAGTAGCATTTGCTAAACTAATTCTAATCATTCCTTGCATATTTACAGGAATATCAATAGGAGTATCATAAACAAAGTCTAATCTAATTCCGTAACTGTCTGATGTAGGTTGCTCTGCTGTTTGACCAGAGAAGTATCCACCATCATTAGTTGCTCCAACTCTACGAACTGATTGAGTTAAAGGCTTTTCACGAATTACTCTTACTTCATATACATCTGTATCTACTACTACTTCTTGATTAAGACCTTTTCCATTTGAATGGAATAATGATTGTACTACATTCACCAATACTGTTGGTGACATTTGTCTTTGTAACGCTTGGGAATTAACCGTAGGCGCACTAAATGAACTTTGAACTGCTGCCATATATTACACTTCCTTATCTTCTTTGGTTTATTTCGGCTAATAATTCTTGTGCCGATTTACTTGCTTGTGTTCCTTTTGGAACATCTGGTGACTTTTCAACACCAAACGGTTTAGCCTTTTTAACATTTTTGTCTAAATCTTCTTTAAGTTTTTCAACTTCTTCTTTAGGTACAAAATTTTGTTTAAACTGTTCTAATAATTGATTGATGTCGTCTAGTGTAGCAAATTTAGGTTCTTCCTTTTCTTTGGTTACTACTTCTTCTGCTACTTCACCTTTTTCTTCTTGTTCTAATTCTTCTTCTTCAGTTAGGAACTCAAGAACTTCTTTTAATTCTTCTTCACCTAACTTAACTAATTCTTTTTTTAATTTTTTTACATTTGCCATAATTTTATTTCCTCTCCTTTGCAAAGTTGCATATCTATATTGTGTAATATCATAAAGCATTGCTCCCCTGTGGTTTGCATACAAGTTCATACCGTTCATCACAATACAAATACAATTCTATATATTATTTCACATTTTATGTGATTAATACCATTTTTACGCTGTTATTGTTATTGTTTTGCTTAATTGTACTGCACTATTACCAGATAAATCATCTACATTATAAGTAATATTAAATGTTCCTACTGTAACCATATCTACTGCACTATCATTTACTACTATTGAACTTGTTAAATCTCCATCATATTCATCTAATGCTGTAATACCAGTTAACCAAGTTGTAGGTACATCAGAACCAGTTGCATAAGTTACTACTAATGTTTCAGCATCATTAATAACTGGGATAGTTGTATCTACTATTGTTATTTCAATATCTAATGGTATTCCTACATTTCCAGATGCATCAGTGACAGTTAATGTTACAGTATATACACCAATCGTATTCATATCTAATCCATTTAGATTAGCAGAATAAGTAAATCCAGTTGAATGGTCGCCATCTGCGACATCTACAAGTGTACTCCATACAGGTACATCACTGCCATATTCATATTGAACTGTTGCTCCCACTTTTAATGTTACAACAGGTATATCATTATAATAAGTCATAACAACATAATCATATGTTACAGGAGTTACAGTTATAGTGCTTTTAACAACTCCTTTATTTCCTTGGAGTTCAGTCATATAATCACTTGCAAATTCAGTTTTTACTGCTTTAACAAAAAATCTTTCAGCCATAATTAATTTCCTTTCTCGATATGATTAATATCATTATTATTTTTTTGTTCATAATCTTCGTCAGTTGTGCTCTCTTTTTTTGGTTCTTTTTGTTGTTCTCTTGCTTCATCTTGTTCTTTTTTAATCTTAATCATCATATCTTGGATTTGTTTCTCGTTTTTATCAACATAAATCATATTCAATGAAGTTTCCAAATCTATTAATCCATTTTGTTTTAAAGAAATATTTTGTTGTACTACATCATTCATATTATTTAATCCAACTCTACTAAATCTTACTACTATTTTATCATTAAACTCATAAAAGTCTAATACATCTTGTAGCATATTGTTAATAGGTTTACGATATAATGTTCTTTTGTTTTCTACAAATGTAGCGGTTGCATCATCAACACTAATTTCTCTTGCTGTTGCTTTCTCACTACCGTCAGTTAAGAAGTTTGCTAATGTTCTATCACTAATACTTAATCCCATAGCAACATCTCTTAATATCAGTTTTTCTATTTTTTCTAAAGCATCTGCTCTCATTTCAAATTGAATAGGGATAGGTTTTTGGTCTTCAGCCTTAATATATCTCATAAGGTTATACATACCGCTATCTAAACCATCATATTGATTAACATTATTAGTTTTATTAGGGTTTTGCATAGCCTCTGGTAATAATACTCTACCTCTACCTAAGTATAATTCAGTTGCAACTATTGATTTTAAATAATCATAAGTTTGTAAATTTGCTATTTGATTACTTAATATACTTTCACCAAATGGTAATTGTGGTAAGAATGATATACTATCACTTGCTTTCATTAAATATATACCTAATGAATTAAGTGGTAACTCATTCCATTCTCCAAGCATAACAGTTGGATAATTATCTTTAATTGCTTTTCTAACATCTTTAGATAAACTTTCCCATTTAATTTCTTGTATTGTTTCAAATGAAACATCTTTCATCGTAGTTATATTACCATAACCAA
>JBFFKS010000229.1:0-3011 GCA_041555275.1 Xianfuyuplasma sp.
TCTACTAAAAGTCACTTCATCTACAAGAATATGTACTTTTTCATTATCACCAATATATCCTTCACATACTAATTCTTTATATAGTTCCCACAAGATAAAATTATATTTAAAGCTTACCTTATCGTATTTATGATTAAATGTAGATTCCTTTTTATCTATAATATAGTTAATTGTTTTTACCTCTTCAAGTGCAGCTAACATTCCAGATATATATCCAAACGAAAGTGTTGAATCATTATTTGCACTCATTTTAACTGACTTAACTTCATCTATCCCCTTGAACTGCCTGATTGTACTCATTACTTCAACAATTCTAGCTTTTAGCATATCAAGATTATCATAATCATAAACTATGCCCCCAAAGATGAAATACCTTTCTTTTTCGTAACTGGAGTTTATAGCTCCATATTCATCAAGAACAATTATTTTCATAACGCCCCCCTAAATATAACTGATTAGCTCATGCAAATTCTATATTTTTAAATATTTAACAAACAATTCTTCACATATAGAAAATTGCTCTCCAAGCCAAATTAGAATATCATTCTCTTCTTGAACTATCTTGACGTGCTTCTCATGTTCTAAAGATCCAGCCTCAATAACTTTATTACAATATCTTAGTCTAACAGCTTTACTATATATATTGTTAACCAAGCCGATTATTTCCTCATCAAAGAATATTTTAACATCATTTGTATCTCTTCTAAAATTCAACAACTCAGTTGTATCAGTTTTTGCATTCGCAACAAGATTCGACAAATAGTTCATGGTTTTCTTATATAAATTATACCTTTTATCAAAATGCTCTAGCTTGAATTTTCTTTTATCTAATCTATATTGCTTAATCAGTATTATTGTTGCAACAGTAGTTAAGACAATTGGTGATAATGCTGTTAATATTTCGATTACCTTCATTTATTTTTCTCCTTTAATCATCTCTTTGATATCGTCATACTTTAATCTTCTTGACAAAACGTGCTCCCAATATCTTTCTTTTACAAATTTCTCCCAATTATTAGAAATATCCCTTGGTATCTCTATAGAAAATTCTACTTTTTGCTTTCTCAATGGATTGTAGTATCCGAATCGTTTAATTTTATATTTATCCTTTAATAGATCATTCAATAAAAAATAGACTATTAGCTGACGTATCGTAGTAGTAGTGCAGTTCTTTTGATTTGTGCATTTTATCTCATAAAGAGTTCCATCAAGGATAAAATCTCCATCTGCATGAACTAATATCTGTGAGTTTCCAAACACTGGATTAACAACAATATTCTTTTTACCCTTAAAAATATTATTAATAGTATAACTTACTAGTTCAACAAGCTTTGGATAATCTAATTTAAGTGACTTCAGTTCACTTTCCTCATCAGAACCAGCAATTCCACTTCTAAACTTCTGTTCAGCTCGAACCAATTTGTATATTTGCTCAACACTAAATGCTTTTTTTTTATCAATAATAGCCTTGATTTTGATGATACTTTCTTTTGTAAAAGGACCCTTTGGAATATATTTATTCACATAATTCTTTCTATACAATTCATAATCTAACATAAGGTTGAATGCTATTCCAAAAATAGAAGAATGTGAATGTCTCTCATATAAATCACAACCCGATTCTGATTTCGCATTTTTTGCGGATAACCTAACTCCATTAAAGACATTTCCATAACCAGCTACTACTTTAGTTGCATTAACTGTCAGCATCCTCAATCACACCCTTATCAACTTTAATGATTTCTTGCATATTCCTAAACGGTTTCCATTTCCCAGTTATTTTGACAACCTTCCCTTTTATACCTTGCATTTTCCCTTCAACATAAACTGTATCACCAACATCTATATCAAAAGGACAATTGTATGGATAGTTCTTACCGTTTTCAAACTTGACTCGAACACAATTATATTCGCTAAAATATCTATTCCTTTTTAATCTTGAAATATCTTTCTGAATATTCTTAGTTTCATCTTCCAGTTTTCTTTTTTCAACCTCAGGATCATATCCGTTATGTTCCTTTAAAAATATATCCTTGTTAACTATTTTCTCAATTATCTCATCATTTTCATTCAACTTGTACTGTACCTCTCCATCAATATAAGTGAAATCGTGATAAAAGAATTCTCCCAAAAACGCTTCACAATGTGGACAAATACAAGCATCATAATCCTCATCCATTGTTTTACTATGTACTGTTTCAATTCTAACTCCATTTTCCCTTGCTATGTCAATTTGCCTTTCAGTAAAATAACTTGGCCCAACAGGTATAGAATCATCTGCCAAATATGCAATTAGATAGTCATTTTTGCATTTCCAACACTCATTTACTAATATATTTAATATCATTTACATCACCATCCCTAATTGTTTTCTATTTTATCTCTTAGATTATTCCATTTATCTACAATCCACTTCCGAATAATTTGATAGTCTTCATTTACATCTTCTTTTAAATCGTTTAATGTAAAAACATTTCTTCGTACTGATAAAACAAGTAAAGAATTACTTGAAATGAGTACTATCCAAAACATTGAAACAACTATATAATGTATCCCTAAAATATCGAATCTATTAATTTCATCAAAAGATAAATAATGATCTTCAGTTAAGTAAACAGCTTCTTCCGAATATACTATCCTAATTGCACTAATATCAGATTTTGTTGAATCGATATATAAGGAAGTGTATGTATACCCAGAAGGTAGTAATCCTTCATCATTCCTGAAAGTTTCATACAAATACAAATCCTCTCCAACAACTGAGCCAGATGAACTTTTTGGTATATAGTTCTCAGGAAATTCCCTATATTTTATTACATATAAGGCTATATGCTCATAATCGGTATATTCCATGTCTTCCTTAACATTCACATCACTTAATAAAGAAAAAAGAAACAAAAACAGCAAAGATAGTAAGAAAATCACTCTTACTTGTCTTCTATATTTTGTTTCCTTCAATTTAATCAAAAACTTCTCCATATTCCCACATCCTTACACCTATTATATCAAGA
>JBFFKS010000230.1:0-3010 GCA_041555275.1 Xianfuyuplasma sp.
CCTTTAACGCAGGAATACGGGTAGTATTAGTACCGCTCATAGATCCATTCATACTAATGATTTTATTTAGATTCCACCATTCTAAACTCTCTATAAAAATCGAATAATATTACTATTTCTAATCATCGTTTTATTGTTTATATGATACAACAATTATTCTGCTAATGCAACCTCTAATTCATCTAAAAGTTTATTTAGACGATTAACCACAGCCATAAATGGAGCCTTTGTAGTTAAGTCAATACCAGCGTCTTTAACCTGTTGTACAGGATAGTTGTTTCCACCTGATTTCAGTAAATGAATATGTTTTTCAATATTCTTAGGATCTTCTTGAACAAGTTCGTATAGTTTTAATGATGCAGCAAAACTAGTTGCATACTGATAAACATAGAAAGGTGTCCCAAATAAATGAGGGATATAAGCCCAAACATACTGTTTACCATCTTCTTGTGTGATATCGAGATCATAAAATTCTTTATATAAATCAACCATAATTTGTGATAGTGATTCATATGTAATTGGTTGTCCTGCTTCAGCAAGTTTGTGTGCTTCCAACTCGTAAGCAGCAAATAATGTTTGTCGATAAAATGTTCCTAAAATGTCGTCGATTGATTGTTGTAATAATGTAATTTTATCTTCTTTTGTTGCTTTTGCATTTTTGATAAAATAATCCAATAAGTTATGTTCATTAAAAGTAGAAGCAATCTCAGCAACAAAGATTGTGTAATCTTGAGTTGCCACTGGTTGTGTTTCGGCACTAAATAAAGAATGCATTGAATGACCAATCTCATGTGCAAATGTGAATACACTATTTAATGTATCATCATAGTTAAGTAAAATATAAGGGTGTTCATTTAAAGCGCCCCAAGAATATGCTCCTGTTTGCTTTCCATCTTGTTCATAAACATCAATGTAGCCATCTTCTAATGCTTCCTTTGCCTTATTTTTGAACTCATCATTTAAATGCTTGATTGAATTTAGAAATAATTCTTTAGCTTCTTCAAAAGAGAATTTTGAAGAACTTTCAGCAAGAGGAATAAATCGATCATATGTATGGTGTTTTTCTAAGTTTAAGTATTCTTTTCTCATTTTGTAGTAACGCTTAATTGGAGCAGTATTAGATTTTGCCACTTCCACTAAATTATGATAAACTTCTAGTGGAATATTGTTTGAAAATAAATAAGATTCAAGACTTGATTCGTATTTACGATTTTTCATGTTTGCAATATTCTTTTGTAATATTGTATTGTATACTTGGGCATAAGCATTTTTATGATCTTTATAATGACTAAATATTGTTTCAAAGACAAGTTTTCTGTCTTCTGGTGATTCTAAGTCTGCAAGGTAACTACGATAGTTCCCACTAGTAATTACAATTTTCTCACCAGATGATAATGTAACTTCTTTATCAACTTTATCTGCGACAGTTAATGCAGTGTAAATTTCACTGCCTTGCCCAGATAATTGTGAGTAATTTGCTAATAGCGATTCGCTTTTTGAGTCTAAAACATGTTCTTGTAATCTGAAAAGTTTTTGTAAAGAGAATGCATATTCTTTTAACGTATCGTTCTTTTCGATGAAGGAATCCACTTTTTCTTTACCAATTGCTAAAACTTCTGGAGAATCAAATGCGGTTACTTGATTTAATTTAGACAATGTAAATGCTACTTTTTGAACCCTTGCAGCATTCTCTGTAATCTTCTTATTTAAATCAGAGGTAAGAGCAGCGTATTGATATACTTTTATGAGTTTAACCGCTAGTTGCTTTTGTAATTTATAATATTCTAAAAATGAATCATACTCAGATAATTTTCCTTTGTATGTTCCCATTTTTTCTATCATGTTATTCAGTAAATCAAAATCATTTTCCCAATCTTTTACTGTTTTATATAATTTTGTTAAGTCCCATTTCATTTGTAAAACCTCCTTATGACTATGATATTATAACATAATTAAAATTAATATAGAAAGAATATTATTGTTTTTTAAAATTATTGTTGAAAGTTATATGTAATGTGTTATAATTAGAGTGCAGCAAATCTATATTATAAAAATTATAAAAAAGAGGTGGTTCTGATGATTCAAATTTATACTACGCCTAGTTGCTCATCTTGTCGAAAAGCTAAAAAATGGTTTGAAGATCATCGTATTGAATACCGCGAAAAAAACATCTTTAATATAAAGTTAACTAGAGATGATATCTTCTTAATGTTGAAAAATACTGAAAGTGGGTTTGATGATATTATATCAACTCGATCTAAAGTATTCCAAGAACAAAATCTTGATATAGAAGATATGTCGATGAGAGAATTAACAAATTTCATTATCGATAATCCTAGTGTTTTAAGAAGACCAATTATTATTGAGGACAAAAAATTACAAGTTGGATATAACGAAGATGAAATTAGAACGTTTATTCCAAAACGCCTACGAGAAATTATTATGTGTACCCGATGTGAAAAAGGTGAAGACTGTGATTATAAAAGTGCTCTTGATATATATTTCAAGGAATTACAAGACAAAGAGCATAGGCTAGTACAATAAACTTAAAGGTTAACATTTGTTAACCTTTTTCTTTTGGAAATGTTTTCATTGAAAGCGTTTTTAACATACCCTTATTAGTTGTGTTTTCAAAACAAACCATATATAATATAAATGATAGAAAAAAATATTAGGAGGAAATGAAATGGCTATTAAAGTTGCTATTAATGGATTTGGACGTATCGGACGTTTGGCGTTTAGATTAATGAACGAAAATCCAGATTTTGAAATCGTTGCATTGAACGATTTAACAGATGCAGAAACTCTTGCATATTTATTAAAATACGATACTGCACAAGGACGTTACAAACACGACAGTATTGAAGTAGACGGTGACAACATCGTTGTTGAAGGTAAACCGGTAAAAGTTTACGCTCAAAGAGATCCTGAATTACTTCCATGGGGAGAATTAGGAGTAGAAGTAGTACTAGAATGTACTGGTTTCTTTACTACAAAAGAAAAAGCAGAA
>JBFFKS010000231.1:0-3007 GCA_041555275.1 Xianfuyuplasma sp.
GACTAGCAGATGGGTATGATGATGATATCTGTTTTGTTGTTGGTGCAGATAATTTATATGGTATGGAAAACTGGATTAATATAGAAGGAATATTATCTGAATTCAAGATAATTGTTCTTGGTAGAAATGGAATAAATATTAAAGAAGTAATAAATAACTGTCATATCTTGAAAAAATATCAAAGTAGTTTTATAATATTCGAGGAATTTAAAATGGATATCAGTTCAACTGGATTTAGAGAGAGTTTTGATCAGAATTTAGTAAACAAAAATGTTTTTAAATATATTATTGAAAATGACTTGTATCGAGGTGAAAACGATGTATAGTAAAGGATTTATAAAAGTAGCGAGCGTTACCCCTAAATTAAAAGTAGGAAATCCTAAATTTAATGTTGAAGAGATGCTACTAATATTAAAAGATGTTAAATCTAGTATTACTGTTTTTCCTGAATTAAGTGTTACAGCGTATACCTGTAACGATTTATTTTTTCAGGAAAGTTTGATTCGTAACACGAAAGAATCGATTGCATATTTACTTGAAAACAACCCATATCATGGTATTTTAGTTATTGGTGCTCCACTTGAAGTAGATGGTGTTTTATATAACTGTGCCTTTGTCATACAGGATCAGAAGATTTTAGGAATTATCCCTAAATTCTATTTGCCAAATACTGGAGAATTTTATGAGAAACGATGGTTTCAAAGTGGATTTGAGATTGTTGGCGTAAAAAAAGTGGTTAAGTATTTAAGTCAAGAAGTACCATTTGGACAAATTGTTTTCACAGATAATGACGAATTAACATTTGGAATTGAAATTTGTGAGGATATGTGGGCACCAGTATCTCCAGGAAATTTGCTGGCTATAAATGGTGCAAAAGTCATTTTAAATCTAAGTGCTTCGAATGAAGTACTGGGAAAAAGAGAAATAAGAAGACGTGCTATTTTAGAACATACAAGACGTAATGCAGGAGCTTATGTATACAGTAGTGCTGGCGTTAACGAGAGTACTAGTGAAACTGTCTTTAGTGGTCATAATCTTATTGCTCAAAACAGTGAGTTAATTGTAGAAACAGAAAACTTTAATCAAGAGAGCGAAGTAATATATGGTGATATCGACTTAGAAAAAATCGATTATTCAAGAAGAACCAATGCAAGTTACAGAGATGCAATAAATCGATATCAAATCGATTATACAGAAGTCAGTTTCAAACTCCAAAAAACAAAGGACTATCAATTCGAAAAAAAGTTTGATAGCACGCCGTTTGTACCGAAAGTAGATATTCTTGAAGCATTTGAAAAAATTGCTGCACTTCAAGAAAATGCTTTGATTAAACGTATCAAGCATGTGCGTGCGAAAAGTCTAGTTATTGGTGTAAGTGGTGGACTAGACTCCACTCTTGCCTTATTAATCGCAGTACGTGTATATGATAATCAAGGATTAAACCGTAAAAATATTATTGGTGTTACAATGCCTGGATTACACACAAGTGTTCACACCAAAAAGAATGCAATTGATATGATGGAAAGTCTGGGTGTAACCATCATGGATATTGATATTAATAATCACGTTAGAGAACACTTTAAGTTGATTGGACACGATGGAAAAACAGAAGATATAACCTATGAAAATACACAAGCTAGAGCTCGAACTATGATTCTTATGAACTTAGCCAACAAACATAATGGTCTTGTACTAGGGACAGGCGATCTAAGTGAATTGGCATTGGGATGGTGTACATATAATGGTGATCAAATGAGTATGTATGGTATCAATGCTGGAATTCCAAAAACACTGGTAAGATTTATGATTTATAACTACGCTGTATATAAGTTTGAAGAAAGTGTCAAAAACACCTTATTAAGTATCGTTGACACACCAATCACACCAGAACTTGCATCAAATCAAAAAACAGAGGATACTATTGGTAAATACGAAATCAATGATTTTATCATCCATAGAACTTTACGTTTTGGTGATAACGAAGGTAGAGTTGAATGGTTATTACCAAAAGTGTTTGATATGACTCATGAAGAAAGTAAAAAATATAGTAATAATTTTTTTAGAAGATTTTACGCACAACAATTTAAAAGACAAGCTAGTCCAGATTCACCAAAAATATTAGACATCAGTATTTCCCCACGTGGTGATTTACGTCTACCTAGTGATATTGACTACTTGAAATAGAAGAGAGGTGATTACCGATGTCAAAAACAGTTGTAGTAGGACTTAGTGGTGGAGTAGATAGTAGTGTCGCTGCAGCCTTATTAAAAGAGCAAGGATATAATGTTATTGGTCTTTTTATGCGTAACTGGGATTCGACTACGAACAATGATATCTTAGGTAATCCTGATTTTGATGATGATATCTGCCCACAAGAGATTGACTATCAAGATGCAGAAATGGTAGCAAACAAATTAGGTGTGCCTATATATAGAGTTGACTTTATAGAAGAATATTGGGAGAACGTATTCAAATACTTCCTTGATGAGTATAAAAAAGGACGTACTCCAAACCCTGATATTTTATGCAATAAATACATCAAATTTGATGCCTTTTTTGAACATGCAAAACAGTTTAATCCAGACTACATTGCAATGGGACATTATGCTCGTGTTATTCATGGAGAACACTCAAAAATGCTTCGCGGTGTAGATGATAATAAGGACCAATCATACTTTTTAAGTCAATTGACCGAAAAGCAATTATCGAAAACATTATTTCCTGTTGGAGAACTTACAAAACAGGAAGTTAGAGCCATTGCCCAAAAATATGATCTTGCTACGAAAGATAAAAAAGATTCCACTGGAATTTGTTTTATTGGAGAACGTGATTTTAACAAATTCCTGAGTAATTACTTACCAAGTAAACCAGGAAACATGGTTTCACTAGATGGAGAAGTTCTTTCAACACATGCTGGACTAATGTATTATACAATTGGTCAAAGAAAAGGACTAGGTATTGGAGGAAGTAACAGATTTGGAAATACTCCATGGTTTGTAATTGGTAA
>JBFFKS010000232.1:0-2994 GCA_041555275.1 Xianfuyuplasma sp.
GCAAACATCAGCATTACTTATAACAAGTTGCTTTGTAATTGGTTTTATATTTACGCTATTAGGAAACATAAAAAAAAAAGAAACCTAAATTATAGGTTTCTTTTCTTATATATATATATATACTAAACATTTTTATTTTTTAATAAGAAGAATACATATATATTATACAATATTTATTCCGTTTTTACAAGTGAAGGTGGATTTTGTTTTAATACTCTTTTCATAAAAGCATAATCTTTTGTTAAATCATTTGAATATTTACTATTTACAAATCTAGTACCCAATGAATATCCACTAAATATATTAATAATAAAGATAATAAACTTACCAATCAATATAACTAAATCATCTGTGCTATAATCCTTTAACCATAATTGTACAGCACCTAATACAGCAAATGCTAACATTGTAATAATACTTACTCTAAATGACTTAAATATCTCTGAATTAATATTACCTCTAACATCAACTTCATGACTAGGCCTATATGCAGAACTTAACATACTATCAATATCATATCTATAATATTTTACTTTAACTGCATCAATATCTAAATCTTCTTTATCACATTCTATTCTTTCATTTACCCAATACTTTAATCTTCTTTTTTTATACTTTTTATTTCTAAATTTTCTTATTTTTCTTTCACATTTAATTTTATATTGTTTTAACTTTTCTTTTTTATTAGCAATATCAATTTCAACTTGTAAGATGTCTGTTAAGTTGTTACTATTAATATCAGCAATAACCTTACCCTTACCTTGTTCTTTTTCTTTAATATCACTACTTGTAAATAACATATGTTCTAACCCTTTAAAAGTCCACATATATCGTAAGAACCATGCTAATGTAGTAGACGATGCTAAATCAAACCAATAACTAAACTCATTAAGAAAATCCCAATTACCAGTTAAAGAAAAGAATGTTATAGCGGTATAAAAACCAAATACTAAAAATGTTATTAACCACCTAAACAATTCACCCCAAAAACTACTAAACTCATTTTTCATTTATAACAACTCCTCTAATAACTTCAACATATCTTTTTTTAATACTTTTATTTTCTTATTACCGTATTCATCATATAACAAATCATTTATTTTAGATTTAGTATTATCATAAAATTCATCATTTCGTTTGGTAATTTCATCTCTACCATCATTCCAATTCATTCTTATAAAATGTCTATCTCCTATTGTCATTGGATTAATTCTTTTTGTATATTCAAAACTAACATATTTAGCGTGTTCTCTTAAAAACACTCTATCCATCTCTTTTGCAAATAATTCAAATGAAAAATCTACACCGTTAGTATCTCTAACATATTGAAATGACCTATCTAAATATGTATCATCAACCATCCCAACATTAGGTACTATCACCACATCATGTTTTTTAAAATACTCACTAATTTTTTCATTCACTTTATCTCACCTCATTCAATAGACCTGAAAGGTCATATCTATAATTCTTTTGTAATAATTTACTAGGAATAAATATTCCTTTTTCTTTTAATAATGACAATGGAATACTTTTCCTATTTGTATTATTATAAAACTCATTAAAATCTTTAATATCTAAATAATAACATTCACCAGATAGATTAATTACAAATCCACATACAATGGAATAATCACTTGCATCCAATAATCCTTTAATTTGTTTTTCTTTAATATTACCAAATGGTAAAGATTTACCTTTGGTTGATTTCAATTCTAATAGAAACATCTGTTTCGTATTCATATTATATAAAACATAATCACATATATTAGAAGTTGAAAATCTTGTATTACTATCTCGACTCCATCCACCAGAGTCTCTTAATTTATATCTAAATATATCTTTACATAAAGACTTTTCAAACGATTGTTCAAAAATCTTACCACTATTTGCCATGTATATACTACCTCATTTCTCAATTATATGCATCAATATAATATCATATGATACATTTATTTCCTCTAAAAAGTGTTAATCACTAATAAAACAGACAATAATAACACTAATATATTATAAATCCAATTAGGTTTTAACCCCTTAAATGTTTTAAACATTATCTTTTCTCCAATCTATTTTCTAATTTAAAATTTGTTATAGCAACTTCTTTTAATTTTCTACTATAAAACAAAAACGCAAGTACCAATACTAAGTTGAATATTGGGATAGAACATTGAATATAAAATATAACATATCCAAATGTAGTTCTTAAAAATTTGAATTTTTTCTTTTTAATAATATATTCATCTTTAATCTCCCACAAAATTAATAGAGAACTTAATATTCCTACAATAAATACAAATATAGGAAACCAAACAAATACTATCATATACCAATTAAACATACTTAATCATCCTTTCTAATCTATAATAATATAATAATAACCGATAGCCACATAGCAATCGTAATGATGCTTTCAATTTTAAGGCCTATTTTGGCCTGTTTTTTCATACTTTTAATGCTCATAGGTAATATAAGACCCCTAGAGCATAAAACACGCTTAAAACGGATATTTTGACATAAATAGTTTTAATCTAATATCTTCAATCTGTTTTTCTAATGATGATAGTTCTTTAAGTAACTTATCTTCTTTTGTTTCTCTCCTTGTTTCAATGTGAAAGTCTGCTCCAAATCTTCCATCTAGGTATTCCTTTGTAGACCCAAACACTTCAATATCATTTGGAAATTCTTTTACCCATTCTATAAATTCATGTTTATTCATATCATAATACCTCTATCATACAATCTTTACTTAATATAATAACTCTATATTCATAATCTAAATGTTTCTCTAATAATTTTGCTTTTGCTATACATTCCTCTGTTGTTAATTCTACTTGTGAACTTATAACTAATACATCAACTTGTTCATCATTAGTTCCTGTATCAAATCCACCTAAGAAGAAGTTATCATTATATAATTTATCCATACTATTGAAAAAATCAAATGATTTATCTCCAACTAATTCAAGTTCTTCATCACACCAATAATAATCA
>JBFFKS010000233.1:0-2975 GCA_041555275.1 Xianfuyuplasma sp.
GTTGTGCCATCAAATCCGTTATACATTTCCATTTCTGAACCCAGTCCATAAAAATAAGACTTATATTCATCTGTTGAATGTACAACGGGAATTTTAACTAATGCCTTTACGCCACGCCCAGAAGGGCTAAGCCAAGAACAAATAACACTACTATATGTATGAAATAAAAACTTTTTAAAATCATCAGCATAATCAATCTTATCAAAATCCAAAACTGTAAGTCCTGTAAACTTAATAATATCATCGTATGCTCTTCTGTTTTTAACGTGGACACAAGGAGTGACAGAGAATAGGTGTTTTTTGAGTTCTGCCTTTAGCGTTTTATCGCCTTTCTTGTCTGCCTCTAACACTTGTTCCATTTTACGTTTTACATCGTCTTTTGGACTACGTATAGCGTTGATAAAACGAGACAGAGATATATAACCTAACGGATGCGGTTTAGAGGCATCGTTATTGTAGTATTGAAATTCTGTTTTAAAAATATCCATAATCTATCTGTGTTTAAGACCACTATCTGATTAGAAAAAAAGAGTGTTCGGTTAAGACCAGATAGTTATCAAAGAATGGGCTGCAACCTCCAAACCCCGAAACACCCCACTAATATACAACATTTTCACCCTAATAGTAAAAAAAATTGTTAAATTTTATATTCGTACCAAAAGTTTGGATAAAGGTCTGCTGTGTGAACATTTATTATTTCATTGTCTTTAACTATTTTAGAGAATATCTCTCCCTTGCTGTGTAATATAAATGTTTCCATGTTCTATCCTATGTAATAATCAAAAGAATCGCCAGGCTTTACATATCTTTGAAAGTTCTTATATTTGTATTGAACAAGTGCAAAATATGCAGCACTTAAAACGAGGATTGTTGAGGCTAATACTAATAATGTTGTTTGTATTGTGTTCATTGTTTTATGTTTTAAATTGGGGGATAAGCCTATTCCTATCCCCCTTAATCACTACCTTAAAAATGGAGGTAAATCATCATCTCCTTCACCGCCCTTATACACTTTGTCGTTTCCCTCTGGAACAGGAGGTAGCCCACCATTATCCTTTTCAATTCTCCAAGCACTCAAAGACGTGAAATGCTTGTCTTTCCATTCGTTTGTGTTAATGTTAAAAGCAACAGTAACATCATCACCCACCTTATTAAACTTTGTAAGGTTTGCCACCTTCTCTTCTCCAAACACCTCAAAACAATATGTGTTGTTGTATTTGTCATCTGTTTTCACAACAAACTCTTGCTTCTGCCATTGTTTGCCGTCTTTACTTTGTCCTTTTTGAACATCTTTTATCTGTTCAATTTTCCCGTTAATTTTAAATTCAGTCATTATTTTATTATTTTAATGTTTCTACCTAATTCTTTACACACTTGTTCGAGAGTTAATTCCTCTGTTTCTTCTTCACGTTTCCATAATAATCTTCCGTTTGTTTGCTTATTAATATTCCAAACATAGTCTATATCGTAAATTTCTATTATATCACCATGAGAGCCGTTTGAATATAATAAATTATCGTCACGACTGTCCAATACTGCCCACTTCCAGTTTGAAAATTCAGTTCCTTCCAAAGGTATAAGAACATCGCCATCTTTAGTGTTTAGAAAAACGACACATATAATACCATTGCGCAATTTAGCCCGCATTCCTGTTTTTAAATCTTTCTTTTTCATTTTATTATTTATTTCTTAATTCAAATTCTCTTTTCTTTAATGCTTTATATGCCTTAACAGATTCTTTCTTTAGTTTCTGCCATACATCATCGTTAGTGTAGTCGAAATCATCAACGTCAACGTTTTTAACTTCGTAGTCAGAGGGCTGTAATATCTTTCTGTTTCTTAAACGTTCAAACAAGCCCATTGTTATTTTTATTGTAACAATTTCTTTCATTTTTAAAACGCCTCTTTTTTATAAACAAGAGAGATGATTGAATTTTTTAATTGTTTTGAATTGAAAAAATACTCTTTATTTAACGTTCTAATTCTAAGATAATCAAATCCTTTTTCAGTCCCTGTTTGTATTTTTTCTTTAAGTTCTTTTACTTTTTCGTCTCCAATTTCCATATATTCAGAACAATAATCAATACCCTCATGCCGCACATTAATTGCTATATGTTTCATTTTGCCTCCTCCTTACGTTTAAATTCTTCCGATTCGTCTTCTCCAAAAACTCCTTGCTCATAAAACCCTGTTAGTTTAAGAACAGACCTTGACATAGCCCTTTTTTCAGCCATCTCCATTACATACCACGTTGTAGTGTTTCCGTGTTCGTCCCAACCGCCTTTGCCGTTATTCTTTTCTGCATTCCATTCTTTAGCGCCATATTTAGCGCTGCCAAAGGTTTCAATTTTAACACCGCCTTTGTCAGCCAGCGCTTTCACTACACAATATTCAGGTGTTGAAGTTACTGCTTCATAACTAATAAATATTTTTTCTTTGGCTTGTATTTTATCAATACCGCTCCTTGTTATTATTAAATAATGTTTGTGCTGAAAAACATCGTCTCCTGTTAAATTGTATTGTTTATACAATTCTGCAATTTTTTGTTTATCCATCTTCTTAATTTTTATATTCGTTAATTTTTTCTTGCATCATATCGGTTATAATCTTCTTATAAATTTCAGAATTAAAATCATCACTCTCTAATAGTTTTTGTAAGAATACACTAACCTCGTGGTATCTGTCTCTTGTGCAGCCACATTGTAAATACTTTTCAATTAATTCTTTCATATGTTTTCTTTTAAAAATGTTAACACCAATTCTTTTAATTCTTCATTGCTCATATTGTCAAGTTGTTCTTCAACACTCTCTGTTCTTGTTATAATACTGTCGTGGTCAACAGAAACAATGCGTTCTTGTAATAAATCATTTGGATCTATTTCTATGTACACCCCTATAAGGTCGTGCCACCCCTCAATTGTTGTTTGAAACTTTCTTTTCTTCATTCCTGTTGTTTAAATTCAATTGCAAATATA
>JBFFKS010000234.1:0-2974 GCA_041555275.1 Xianfuyuplasma sp.
AAAGATGCTGGTGCAGTAAATACAAGAATTATTGGTGCTAGTGTTAATTTATATGGTTTACATATGGCCAGTGACACTGATTTTAATAAAAAGTCATTTACCACAGGACATACAGGATTTGGAATACCGTTTGCGACATATCCCGATCGTAGTGATGTACCACGCAGTGCCGCAAGACCACTAAGGTATATGGATGAATATGTAATGGTAAACCAAGGTAGTGTATTTTATATGACAGAAGCGCTAGCGCAACTAGAAGGTATGGAAAGAGGACCTGCTGGTAATACAAGCTTAGCTGCTGCATTTAGTCTTGCACAAACAATGAAAGAAGATGAAATCATTGTGGTTCAAGAAACAGAATACACTGGTGCAGGGAAACACTTACTACCGCAGTTATCATTTGCGAAAAAGAATGGTATAGAATTATTATTTGGTAATCCAGCAGATGAAGTACCAGGTAAAAACATCATTCTTCCTGAAAATGGAAGTTTATTAAAACATCAAGAAATACCAATGGATGATTTGAGAAAATCATACTTAAAAAGATATAAAGATACTAATCTTACTAAAGAAGACTACGATTTTTTAGCTCTTGAATTAAGAATTAGTAAAGAAAGAGTAGTTGAATTACTTAAATAGGAGGTTCTTATGATTGAACGTAAAGATGATTTTGAAAGTAGAAGAGAACATCTAAAAGGATTAAGTGACGAAGAATTGAAAGCAAGATTTTTAGAACTTGCGGAAAAAATCGTAGATCCTTTATTAGATTTAGCGTACAAAAACACTTCAAAATCTATTGAAAGAAGTATACTATTACGCATGGGATTTAACAGTTTAGAAGCCAAAGGAATTGTTGATGTTTTGGCTGAAAATAATCTATTAAAAAAGGGTACTGGTCAGTGTGTATATTTGGTGTCGAAAAAGAACAATATTGGGATACATGAAGCAGGTCTTTTAATACAAAATTTAGGTGAAATTAATTACTTATTGGAGTATTTCGATGAAAAATAAAGTGTTGAAGCCTAACGAAAAGTTAGATGTAAGATATATCCTAAAAGACCTAGATAAATATGTACCAAATAAGCGTGGATGGGTGTGGCGTGATGTAGCTCCACAACAAATTGGAGAGTTTACATACGTTCAAGCTAGTCCAAGTCTTAAGAATTTCGTACCACTTCCAAGTGCCAGACACCTAGGGAATATAGATCCACAACCAGACGCTGTAATTACAACTGAAATTGCTTCTGGACGTTTTGAAGATGATATTAGACGTATGAGAATGGCAGCTTATCATGGAGCAGATCACATCATGGTTATACGTACTGCAGGGCAATCTCACTTTGATGGATTACTAGAAGGAACACCACAAGGAATTGGTGGAATTCCAGTAACTAGAAAACAACTTAGAGCCCAGCGCAGAGCATTAGATACCATCGAGGAGGAAGTAGGAAGACCTATAAACTACCACTCATATGTATCAGGAGTGGCAGGTCCAGAAATCGCTGTATTATTCACTGAAGAGGGTGTTAATGGTGCTCATCAGGACCCTCAATATAACATATTATATCGAAACATTAACGCTATCCGAAGTATTGTAGATGCAGCGGAGAGTAAACAAGTAATGGCCTACGCTTCCATGGCTCAAATCGATGGAGCACACAATGCAAATGCAACTGCAAGAGATGCTTGGAAAGTAATGCCAGAACTTTTAGTACAACATATTATTAACTCTAAGTTTTCTGAGAAGATTGGAATCAAAAAAGAGAACATTTGTTTATCAACTGTTCCTCCGGCAGCACCTCCAACTCCAGATTTAAAACTTAACTTACCATATGCAGTAGCATTAAGAGAGTTCTTTAGTGATTATAAGATGAGAGCTCAAATGAATACAAAATATATGGATTCATCTACACGTGAAGCTACAGTAACTCATGTGTTGAATCTGTTAATTTCACGTTTAACAAGTGCTGATATTCAATCAACAATTACTCCAGATGAAGGACGTAACGTTCCATGGCATATTTATAATATTGAAGCACTCGACACTGCCAAACAAGCAATGGTTGGAATGGATGATATTCTTTCTATGGTCAATCTAAAAACTGAAGGGTATTTATACGACAAAAAAAGAGAGATTCAAGAGCGTTCAATCTTGATGATGGAAGAGATTATTTCGATGGGTGGATACTTCAATGCTGTTGAAGCAGGAATGTTTGTTGATAGTGGTGAATACCCAGCAAGAAATGGTGACGGAATAAGTAGAGATATTAATGGTGGAGTAGGTGCTGGAACAGTTGTTGAAAGAGACGATGATTATATGGCACCAGTAACTGCACACTATGGTTATAATAATATAAAACAATATGGTGAAGAGTATGTAAATGATCCTTCAAAATTAATTGGTGGATGTACATTTGAAAGACCAGAATTGGTTAAATTTATTGACGAACTTGATGATACTGATAACGTATATTTACGTATGGATAAAACAGAGAGATATCGCACAGGTAAAGTCTTAAAACCTGAAGTTCAATGGCTTGGAGATGGAACAGTTACTGTAGATTTATTCTTTCCAACAGATATTAGAACAGCAGAAGCTGCTGGACTAGAAACTGGTAAAAAAATGAATCTAAAAGATGTTGAAGTTATTCATAAAGAAGTACTTCATCCAAGTGAAGGAACACGTATTCAAATTAAAGGAACATTTGATTTTGAAATCGATGTTGATAAATTAATTTTACCTGAAATTATAAAAGTTTTATCAGAAGATGAAATTATCGATTATGTTAAGAAAAATCCTATCAAAGTTGTTGCGGGAACCGCAGGAAACGATGAGCATAGTGTTGGAATCCGTGAAGTATTGGATATTAAACATGGTGGGATAGAAAAATATGGAATCAAATATGAATATTTAGGTACTAGTGTACCAATTGAAAAATTTGTAGATGCCGCTATAGAGACAAAATCTAGCGTA
>JBFFKS010000235.1:0-2945 GCA_041555275.1 Xianfuyuplasma sp.
AGCATTGATAATAAATTCTTTCATTCCTTGATGCATGATCGCACTAGGATCATAAAATCTTAATAAAAAGCCTGCACCAAGTTTTCCAGAAACCTCATCACCATCAAACGAGTCAGCACATGGACTACAATCTATCGCTATAAATACATCTGGCTTAATTAAACCAGCTGCGGTTTTTGCACCACGTAAACCAACTTCTTCTTGGACAGTAGCACCCATATATAACTCACAATCAAGATCTTCTTTTTTTGTATCGCGAGCGATTTCTAAACTCATTCCACAACCAAAACGATCATCCCATGCTTTACTAATAAACTTTTTACCGTCTTTTGTAACTGTGAAGTTGTTGTGCGGAATTACTTGTTGTCCAATTTTGACACCTAGTTTTTCAGCATGCTCTTTATCGTCTGCACCGATATCAACTAATAATTCTTTAAATTCTATTTTCTTTGGTGTTTCTGAACTTCCTCTAGTTAAATGAGGAGGTTTTGATGCAGTAACACCTGGGATTTTTTCGTAATCGTCTGCAATAATGTTGAAATGCTGACTTAAGAAAACATCACCATGCATCCCACCTAAATTGGTGATTTTTACCAATCCTGTTTTATCAATGCCTGTAACAATAGCACCAACTTCATCCATATGTCCCCCAATCATTACTTTGGGTCCATTTGATCCTTTATTTATGACACCAAAGATGCTTCCCAAACGATCTTCGACAATTTCTTCGACATAAGGTTCTAAATGCTTTTTCATGTATTCTTTGACTGGTTTCTCAAAACTAGGAGCACCAGGTATTTCTACAAGCTCTCGATATATTTTATCCATTATTATTCTCCTTGAACTTCGCTGTCAGCATATTAATGCTGATTCCTCGTTGACTAAATTTTTCTTCAAACTCAGTCATTATATTACCTGAAAAATCACTATTATGCAAGTCTCTTGTGCTATAAGTAATACTCATCGGATAAGATTTTAAAGATTCAACGCTATACAAAAATAACTCATCATTATCTGTTTTAAAATGTAAGTCTCCATTTTCTATGAGTAATTTCTTATATATATCTAGAAAATAACGATGTGTTAGGCGTCGTTTCTCGTGTCTCACTTTTGGCCATGGATCACTAAAATTTAAATAGATTCTTTCAATACTATTACTAGGAAATATTTCACTTAAATCCTCAGCATCTGTCCTTAATAGTATTAGGTTATTTAATGGGTTTTCTATTACCTTCCATAAAGCTCTAACAATAATACTATCAAAACGTTCAATCCCAATATAGTTAATGTTTGGATTTTGTTTTGCTAATGCAACAATAAATTTACCTTTACCCATACCAATTTCAATATGAATTGGATTCTTATTCGTGAAAAGTGAATTAATATCTATAAATTCATTTTCCTGGTTATCAATAATCAAGTCTTTGTGACTACTGATAATTTCTTTTGCGTTTTTTACATTCCTAATTCTCATATTTTCACCATTAATTTTTATAGAGTTTTAAAACTTATCTATCCAGTCGGAATCTATATTAATCCCTGATATCTTACTAGATTTCTTTGATCGCTTATTTGGATTATTTGCGATAGATGATTTCATGCCTTATTATATGGAAACCACCAATAAAACTTAAGTGATTTAAATAGATTTTATTAGGTTCCCGATGTTGTTTTCATAAAAAAAGCCGTCATCGTTATTTGCTTGTATTATTATATCATAATAATACTGCAGATTCAAATGATAGAGGCTTTATTTACCTTGTTAATTGATAGATTGCTTCCATGTAAATCGCAGTTGCTTTCAGAAGATCTTCAACAAAAATATATTCATCTACTTGATGCGCTGTATCTTTCCTACCAGGCATATTCGGCCCAAAAGCTACCGCTTTTTTTAGAGCTCTTGAGTATGTTCCTCCACCAATGGTAATCAATTCTGTTTCAGTATCGTTTGTATATTTTAGATATGCTGCATGTAGTGTTTTTACTAATTCATCATCCTTATCAATATAATGAACAGGACTATCACTTATTATATTATATTTAAAATGATATTTTCTAACACTAGCTTGTAAGTTTATTTTAGCACTGTCTTTATCCCATCCGAGTGGGTAACGACAATTGACACCTATTAAAAATTGATGTTTATCGTATTTATATACCGCAGGATTTATTGTAAACTCCTTCATCTCAGGATCATTATGATCAATATTTAATTTTTCACCTAAGTGATCAAATGTTAAGAAATCACAAATATATTTTATAAAATCATTATCGATATGATTGTTTAAAAATTCTGCAAGGATAAAGGCAGCATTGATTCCTAAATTCGGTTGCATTGCATGTGCTCTTTTACCATGAACAATATATCTATCATCAACAACCTCACCTTTTAATCCATTAAATGATATATATTTTAAAAATTCATCTTCTAAATCTACTTTCAACGTGCATTCGGCAAAATCCGGAACAACATTGTATCTATCTCCAGCTTGAAATGAAATTAAATCATTATCATTTGTTTTTCCGGTAATGTCAAATGAGATTATTCCTTTTTCACCATAGATTAATGGGAATGATGCATCAGGGGCGAAACCAATTTCAGGCATTTCTTCAGTTTTGAAGTATTCATCTATTCCACGCCACTCTGTTTCTTCATCTGTTCCTAAAATAATTCTTACTCTTTTATTGAATGTAATAGACATTTCTTTTAATAATTTTAATGCAAAATACGCAGCCATCGTTGGTCCTTTATCATCACCACTACCTCTGGCATATAATTTACCATCTTTGATTATCGGATTGAAAGGGGGATTGCTCCATCCATCTCCAACAGGAACGACATCTAAATGACACAAGATTCCTAAAATATCTTTTCCAGTTCCTACTTCTATATGTGCTGCATAATTTTTAATATTTTTTGTGATGAATCCGTCTTCTTTAGCCAT
>JBFFKS010000236.1:0-2937 GCA_041555275.1 Xianfuyuplasma sp.
ATTTCTATCTATATATTTGTTTGCCTTATTGTTTCTTATATTCTAGCAATCACAGAATGGTTTATGTTTTTGGTAAAGTAAGAGGAAACCGTCCATTTCGTCGGACAGAGTTCCAATCTCTCCTAAATTATCATAAGAATACAAAAATCTCAAACTGAATAAATTTTGATATAATAAATTTGAAAGGTATGGAGATATGAACTATATAAAAGAGATATCATTTTATATGAATGATAGAAGTGAAGACTCAAATAAGAAACTAGCATCCAGAATAGTAGATGAGAACCTTAATGATGCTGTAAATGAAATTGCAACATATCTATTCGATAAAAATAAAACCATAGCATCAGACTGTATTGCAGTTCTATATCATGTGGGTTATGAGAAACCTGAGATGATATATAAGCTGACAGAGGTCTTTTTCAACTTATTATCTAATAGGAATAATAGAATGGTATGGGGTGCTATGATAGCTTTAACAACAATAAGCACAATTGCACCAAAGGAAATACACAGTAATATTGAAAAGATTTATAAAGCTTTTAACGAAGGTTCCTTAATAACACAAATATGGGCTTATAAGTCAATTGTAAATATTTCTAGTAATCCGAGTTATTATGATATTTATATTGATTTTCTGTTAGATGTATTAGAAAAAACAAGACCAGTTGATTTTACGAAAAGAGCAACTCTAGTTGGTGAAATCGTTAGAGACAACAATAAAAAAAGATATTTGACTATTCTAGAGGAAAAAGAGGATTTATCAAAATCATCTTCAAGAATTATCCAAAAACTAATTGATGTAAATAAAAAAAACTTATAAGACATCTATCGGGTTTTGAATACCTCTTGGATATCACTTAAAAACAAAATGGTTAAGCCATTAGGGCTTAGCCATTTTTTATTCACTAGGTAACCGCCTACAGAACACTGTTTGTGTTATAATACATGAGAAGGAGATGATCATTTTGACATTGAAAGAACGTATCAAAGAGATTAAAGTCCTGATTCCAGCAATTTTTATTGCCTTAAAAGCAACAGAAACCCCATTTATAGCTAAAGTATTTGCCGGATTAACGATAATGTATGCTCTATCTCCGATAGATCTAATTCCTGACTTTATTCCTTTTTTTGGGTATTTGGATGATCTATTAATTATACCGATTTTAATAAAACTTACCTTATATTTTATTCCTAGTGATGCTTTTGAGATACATAAAGAAAAAGCAAGAAATTTGTGGGAGGAAGGATATCCAAAAAAATGGTATTATGCAGCACCAATTGTTCTAATCTGGATTCTGGCTCTCTACTTTATATATAGAATATACTTATTAGCTGTATAGTTAATGATAGCGGCAATACAAGACAGACAGTGGTTCAAAAGGTTGTTTTATGATATCACTTTATTAAGGAGATGGTTTTATGGAGACGATTAGATCAAAAAGACTATTACTTAGAAATATTCAGATTACCGATGTTGATGATATATTTGAATATGCAAGGGTATCAAATGTAACAGATATGGTTGGTATGAAAACGCATATAAATAAAATTATGACGAAAGAGTATATTAATCATGAAATAAAAAAAGATGAAATCTTAGCGATTGTAATCGAAGAAGAAAGTAAGTTGATTGGTACTATTGCGTTAAGAACCTTTCACAATGATTTTGCTTTAGATATAAGAGCAATTAGTATTGTAATTAATCCCTTATATTGGGGAAACGGATATGCTGCTGAAGCGATAAAAGCTGTAATCAGGTATGCATTTGAAGTTCTAAAAGTTCATAAAATACTTGGAGGACATTACTCATTTAATAAACAATCTGAACAAGTTAATAAGAAAATTGGTTTTGTGTATGAAGGTACTCTTCGTGCAACTAGAGTATATAAAGGAAATCTAGTTGATGAAGTTTTGTACTCTCTTTTGTACAGAGATTATCTTGAAGTCTCAAAAAATTGGTAAGATCTTTCAAAGCAGTAAGTTCAGAGTTTGAATGTCTTCTAAATATGCCATACAATCTACTTAGTTAAGCCATTTATGGTTTAACTATTTTTTATTTACATAGAGGAATGGCCCAAAGATTATTTGTTTACCTTGATAAATTTTTATGATAAAATTAATTGAAAGGAGATGGGCTAGTTGAACAAAGAACTACAATTCAAGGTGGCATTTAGTATTTTTTTGATTATTTTAATATTATTTGCAATGTCTCATATTGTAGAGTACTACAGCTCGTTTACAGTATATGAATTACCTGGGATAAGTTACCCATTCAATCAGTATCTTGAAAGCATTGATATTAACTTCGATATGAAGGATTACGACGAAGGAATACTTTATTTAATGCCTTTTCTAAGTTTAAGTTTAATCATATTAGGCTTAATTCTAATGCTGGCAGACATCAAGCTGTATATCTACACATTTGTTGGGATTTCAATTGTAAGATTTTTACATTTATTACTGATTTGGAATTATCTGTCAACCAAGTTGTTTCTTCGAGTACTAGATGATTTGTATCTTGAATTCTTATCCATAATTATCGTAGGCATGTTTGGGATTGCGTTTGCTATATTGTTCCGTGAAAAAACAGCAGTGGAATCCTAGTGAAACTTTGTATGTCGTCGGTAGGGGATTCGAATCCTTCTATGAAATAACATTTGAAAAAAAAGCCAACAAGTGCTTTTTTTTGTATTTGCATACTCAATCTTTAGGCCTAGATAAGGGCGCAACAGCTTATAAATTTGATTTACTTGATGGATGCATTATGTTATAATTTCATTTGAAGGAGATGTTCAATATGAAAAAATATGAGAATCTGATTTTAATATGTGTTATGATTTTATTACTCGGTCTATCTTTTGTTTCAATTCATTATCTATATATCACACAAGCTATTTTATTTATTCTTTTTATCGGTATATATTTGATTCACAA
>JBFFKS010000237.1:0-2913 GCA_041555275.1 Xianfuyuplasma sp.
TTATCAACAACAGTTCTTTGTAGAACCTGGTTTAATTCTTGATGAACCATTGATACACCACTTTCGAGTGCATGTTTTGGATCGGTAAAGTTAAATGCTTCTCCATTCAAATAAAATTCGCCCTCATCTTGTTTGTATATACCAAATAAACACTTCATTAGTGTTGATTTTCCTGCCCCATTTTCACCCATTAGTGCATGTATTGTTCCAGGTAACACACTAATTTCAACATTTTTTAGTACTTTAACTCCTGAGAAAGATTTACTCAAGTTTTTGATTTCTAGTAAAAATTCACTCATAAAATTCACCTCATTGATTCGGTTTTTCGTTTTCTAATTATCCATTTTTTAATACCAATAAAATTATGGAAGTACGCTTGGTACTTCCATAACCAGTTTTATTTACTTATTATTGGAAATCTGCGTAGTTATCTGGAGTAACTGCTACGTAAGCTACACGTACAGCTTTAGTTCCAGTAGGACTATCTAATACCCAACTAGTACCGTCTAATATATCAACACCATTTGCAGCGTTAATAGCAAGATCGATAGTAGCTCTAGCTTGGTTTACACCATCATTTAATACTGTACCGTCCATGTCACCAGTACCAATTTTAGCTAATGCTTCTTCTAATGCGTCTACTCCGTAAACAGGAATATCTACACCTTTAGTAGCCATTGCTTGGATAGCACCAAATGCCATACCATCATTATTACAAATTACTAATTCAATGTTTGCTGCCCAATCAGTATCTAACCATGCAGTCATTGTATCATTTGCATCAGCAGTAGACCATTGTGTTGAAGGTTGAAGACCTAATTCATTAACAGCAATGTTAGCATCTGTAAATGCTTTTACTGACTCTAAAGTACGAGCTTCTGCATCAGGATGTCCAGGTTCACCTTTTAGTAATACATAGTCTAATACACCATCATTATTTTTGTCCCAGCTTGCGTTAGCGTTCCAATCAGCTACCATCATTTGACCTTGAATAATACCAGCTTCAGCACTATCAGTACCAACGTACCATACTTGATCATAATCATCCATAACACCATCAACAGTAGCTTCTTTGTTGAATAAAATTAATGGAATACCAGCATCTTTAGCTTTTTGGATAATAGTACCTGCTGCTGCAGGATCTACTAAGTTAATTGCTAATACGTCTACTTTTTTAGAAATAAAAGTATCAACTTGATTATTTAAAGTTGCTTGAGATCCTTCAGAATCTACTATATCAAGTTCTACACCTTTTTCTTCAGCATATCTTTCTAATTCTGGACGAACCACACCATTCATAAAGTTATCATTAAAAGTATAAATGTTTGCTCCGATTGTAATTACACCATCATCTGTATCGCATGCTGTTAATGCGAACATAACTAATGCTGCTGTTACTAAAGTTAAAATCTTTTTCATTTGTAATTTCTCCTTATTTTTTATTTTTTTTCTTTCAAGCGCTTTCATTTTAACAATTATTGTAAACACTTACAATGTGATATCTTACAAAAAATTTATAATTATTAACTATATAGATGAATTTATCCAAATAAAAAAACTAATTCCTTATAAAGGTCTTAGTCTTTATTACTTTCATATTTTTTATAATCTATCCATATATATTTCTCATCTTCAAGTTTAACAGATAAGTTGTCTAAATTTCCTTCACTAATTAGAAGATTCAATAGTTCAATTAAAACCTCACTCATTTTTTCAGAGTCGTTTATCACAGTCCCGTATAACAAACCGCTATCGATATAGTTATTCGCCTCTGCTATACCATCAATCCCAATAACAGGAATCCAAGTTTCTGTTTCTCTATCAATAACACCATCTTCATTCGTATCAATAAAATATCCATATTCTACTAATGAATCAATTGCTCCAATAGCCATAGCGTCATTATTAGATATTACAAGTTCAATCGATCCTGTTAGTCTCGCTAATAATAAATTCATTTTTGTATACGCGATTTCTGTTTTCCATTCACATGGTTCGATTGATACTATTTCTATATCATAACCATAATCCTCTAATTCTTGTATAACTACATCGCTTCTGATTTCTGCATCCTGATGACCTAATTCACCCTTTAATAAAACCAATTGAATGATATTATCGCCATTGGTATCCATTTGTGATAATTCATTCGGATTACCAAAAATATCAATAATCATTTCCGTTTGTAATTCAGCACTATGTTTTGCAGGTGCTCCGATATAATAGACCTTATTCCATGACATCATATCTGTTTTTAAGGGTTCTCTATTTATAAAAACAATTGGGATATCATACATCTTAGCTTTATCGATAAGTGTATATGCTCCTAAACGATCGACAGGATTAACAATCAGAACCTTTGGATTTTTTTCAAGTACGAGTTCAATCATCTCATTTTGTAATAATTGAGAATTTTGAGCATCATATGAAACTATGTCATGTAGTCCACTTGATTCATTTAGTATATGTGTTTTAAATTCTTTTATATAAGGATCTTCTTCATTATATAAGAACAAAGGTATTTCCAAATTATCACTTTTGCATCCTGATAATATAAATGTTATTGATAGCATCAAAGTGATTAAATATATTTTTTTCATCTATATCGCCCTTTCTAGAGGGATAACTAACCTTATAATAGTTTTCTCGTCCAAAACACTTTCAATAATGAAATCAGACTCTTCTCCATAATACAGTTTTAGCCTTTGATAAACATTTCGCAACCCAACGCTCTTATTCTTTTCTTCATTTTTTATATGGTCGTACATTTCAGCAATTTTATCATCAGGTATACCATACCCATCATCTTCAACTTCGAGAACCAGTTTGTTACCTGATTTAAATGCTCTAATGATAATTTTACCACTATCAAATTCCGTGCTTATTCCATGATAGATAGCATTTTCAATTAAA
>JBFFKS010000238.1:0-2893 GCA_041555275.1 Xianfuyuplasma sp.
CTCTAATAGAAGGTAGTGGTGTATCTGATTGTAAGACACCATTTAATATTTGTGTTGATATTTGATCAAACAATTGTTGGTAGATTGGAGTTTGTGATGTTGTCCTGATGGTTAACGATTCCATTAGTGGATACTTTCAAAATTTGAGATTTATCGTTTTATGGTGGTAACTGTAAAAATAATTCTGATAATTACTCCAATTATAAAGACAATGAATTGTATTCGAAGAGCTTATAAATATAAAATCTGAAAAGTATAGCACTTCAATTTCTACTTAATCTGTATAAAGTTATTAAATGCACCTATATATGTTGTGCTGTTTCCATCATAATTAAGTTCATAAGCTGTAAAAACAATATAGTCCTTCTCTATTGTTGAAGAATCAACTAATAAAGCAATTACTGGTCCACTTATTAGAGAACTTAGCCAATTATCTTCACCTGATTCTTCGATTGTTTTTTCTGTCAAGTAATCTTTAAAATCATCTTTATCTGGATTTGTAAAAGCCGCTAGCATTATTATGGCAATAAAGATTATCCACTTAAAGTTGTTGCTTTTTGATTCTTTGTTCATCCTTACATCTCTCCCTCGTTAAATCTTTTAACGTTCTATCCTAAAACTCTATATTTTGAAACCTAAATGAATAGTATTGTTAAATTCACAAATAATAAGAAAATACTGAATAGTACAGTCCATATTCTAACAACTAATCCATACTTCTCGAATTCTAACTCATACGCATATCTAAAAACAAAATAATTCATCTCTTGTTCTAAGACTCTACTCACATTCCTAAAAAGACGAATCGAAAGACGGAATCTATGAAAAATAACCAAGAAAACAAAAAAGATACCAGTAGCAACTAGTATTCCAATATAAGGTTCAATTAGAGTACTAGAAAATGACACAGCTACGATTGAAAATGCTGCAGTAATAAATATACTGCCAATCGTCCATACAGTTCCTTCGTAAAATTGTTCTGATGACACACTTTTATCATACATGTATTTTAAATCTTCCTTATTTATATCATCCATATCCAAAAGTCCTCTAACCAAATTGTAGTTTTCTTGATTAGAAAAGTACATTTCTATTGTCTTTTCTTTGGTATATTTTTTATTAGTACCATTTAAGTAATACCCAATTATAAAAGAATATAGTATGCTTGCTGGAAACGCTATGAGAACTGCCCATGCAAAACTCACTTCACCCCTAGTGTTAATTTTGGAAATTAATAATGTGAAAAATATTAACGAATATAGAACTTGTAACACTACGTTCAAAATGCTTTTTTCCTCTTTTAAATATGTTATATTCACTTTCCCTTTCTCCATAATACCTCCTATAATTCTTCTAATTTTTTCCCTACAGCTATTTTAGTATCTCCGGTTAATACATCGTACCCTCTTCTCTTCAGATAATACGTAGCATTATCTAAAATATATCCTTTACCTGCATATTTGAACATAGGCAAGTCATTATAATTGTCGCCAAACGCAAGAGTAGCTCGATGATAAATTTGTAAATCATTTAGTAGTTCCAATAGCCCAGTACCTTTATTATTAATATTTGGCACAACTTCATAAAAATATTCCGATGTCCTAATAACACTAATGCTTTTACCTTTCACATATTGATCTAAAACAGCCTTTTTCATTTTATCAAATGGTTCTACGAAACAAATGACTTTAATTACTATTCCATTTTCATTTTTATCAGGATAATAATCTCCAACTGCTTTAATCTTCTCAATATTTTCGTTCGATATTGCATCATTCAAGACAACACCATTTTTAGTATATTCAATATACTCAATTTTATTTCTGTTGAGCAGTTTAATCAAATCGTCCTTATAAATATTTATATTCTTTAAAATCCTTAAATCTGTTTTATCTTTTGAGATCAGATTACCATTTAGACAAATTTTATGGACATTAAACCCCATTTCATGTTCAGCAACATAAATTGAATGTGGTAACTTTCCTGTATTAAATATGACTTCATATCCGTTATCTGAAAAAAATTTCAGTTGTCTAATATTCTCTTCAGAAATGTGATTATCAAAGCTGATAGTATTATCCACATCACACACGATAGCTTTTGGTCCGCTGTTAAACATGAAATGCAAGACTTCGTCTCTAACAGATTTTGCGAAATCAATAAATTCTGAAGTGAGTTTTTTTCTCCTATTCACACTGAACAATCTGCTTTCTAATGAAACGTTGTCCCCTTTAAGATTTGTATGCAGATCAAAATAACTCAAAAGGTGAATCAAAAACTTATCTCTGTCTGACAAAGTAGATTTTATTGATGCAATTATCTCATTTCTTAGATATTCATCACTAAAGGTGTGGAAAAGGATTAATTTCAAGGTTAAATCACATTGTGTATTGCTCTTAAGTAAGTATAGAACAAAGTCCAATGCATGATTTCCAGTGAACTCTAGGTCAGTATGATATCCTAAGTCATGATATTTCGATGCGAAAAGCAGAGCATCTTTTTCTTTTGAAGTGAATTTCAGCTCATAGAAATATAAAAATTCATCCATATTTTTATGAATGTTTATTAGATGTTTTCTTCTTTTTGAAGACAATGTTGTGAATAATTCGGCAACACCTTTATTGCATTCAACATTGTAATTATAGGCTTCTAATAATCTTTTCAATACCGCACCTCCTATAATCGTCACTTTGTTATACATATTATAACATTAAAAAGCATATTCATGAGTAAGTTTTAGTTCTTGATCGTCTCTTAACATAGTTTTTGTTGTTACAGACTTAAAATAAATTAGATATATCTATATCCGTTATGATATGATTTGCTTTTACAGAAATGTTTGATTCTAACATATTATTATATCATTAACTAATTAGAATCAAGTAATTTTCAG
>JBFFKS010000239.1:0-2889 GCA_041555275.1 Xianfuyuplasma sp.
AAATGATACTTCGATCGTTATAGGTATGTGATGGTCTTACTATAGTCACATGAAAAGTATCATCTTTTATTGTGTTTAAATAATCTTCACATATTTTTTTGTTTTCACTATATTCCCAATATTTATTTCCGAGTGGCATTTCTTCAGTAATTGGTAAATATGGAATTGGTTTGAAGTATGCTGATGCACTTGAAATGAAGATATACTGTTTTGTTTTTCCTTTTAACAAGCGATAATCTCTCTCGACTTGTGATTTTGTGAAAGATATCCATTGTACTATTGAATCAAATGTATGATTCTTTAATAACTTATTTACCTCTTGATCATCAAAATAATTACCTTTTAGTACTTTTACTTCTTTTGGTAACTGATCATTGTTATTCCCACGATTTAAGACATATAAGTCAATCCCTAATTCAATTGCTCTTTTACTACATGCACTACTAATCGTTCCTGTACCACCTATAAATAATACTTTCATTTACTCACCTACTACTTGTGATAATATTTCATGAACACGTTCAAGATTAAATTTCGTTTCTGATGAATATGTTATAAATAAATCATCACTGCTCATTTTCAATGTCGACTTTATCATTTTTTCATTTTTAAGACGGTGTGTTTTTGGAACTTTATCTACTTTTGTTCCAACGACAAGACAAGGAATGTCGTAACTAGTTAAATAGTCATACATTATAACATCATCTTCTGATGGTTTATGTCTGAAATCTACTAATAATACAACCAAAGATAGTTGTTTACGGTAAACAAAGTAATCTTCAATCATTTGTCCAAAGTTTTCTCTATCTTTTTTACTTACTCTTGCATACCCATATCCTGGAACATCTACAAAGTAAAATGAATCGTTAATTAAATAGAAATTTAATGTCTGGGTTTTTCCAGGTCTTCCTGAAATATGTGCAATATTTTTACGATTTAAGACTGAATTAATAAAACTACTTTTTCCAACATTACTTCGCCCAGATAGCAATATTTCTGGTAAATTATCGGCTGGGTATTGATCATTCGTTACTGCGCTTTTTATAAATTGAGCACTTTTAATTTTCATGTTATCACTTCCTAGAAACAATTCTATCATAATAAGGTCTAAATATATAGTATTGTAGATAAAATCAAAATAATCTATAATATAAGTTAGGGGGGACAAATCTATGACAAAAAAATTATCAATCATTGATCGTGAGCAAGTCCGAAAAGAATTAGCAGAGGCACAACTTCTAGAAATACAAAAGAATTTACTAAATGAACGACATAAAAGGATTACTGTTTTAACCTTCTTACTAAGTGCATTATTGTTTACTGTAATTTATGGAACTATTGAAAATCCTTTTCAGTATACATTTAGCAAAATAGGAAATAGGTTTGATTTTTCAAATCGTATTTTATTTGTTGTATGGGCTTCATATACTGGTTTTGCAATACAGTCTACTATTATTGCCTTGTTTAGTCTAGAGGAATATAAACCAAAATGGCCTTATGTTTCTATTGTAACTGGAGCCATTTTTCTTGTAGCTACAGCATTATCACCATCTCTTGATCATCTACCATTCTTGCAATGGGTTCATATTATAACTGCAGGATTATTTGGTTTGTTTATGACTTTAGGTTTTTTCCCATTCTCTATGTGGATTGCTAGAGAAAACCCGAGATTGCGTCGTGTAACATATATTTGGTTATCTTCTATATGGGGTGGTTCCTTTATTTGGATTGGGTTATATGGTAATACTGGAGTATTTGAAATGTGGTTCTTTGGAACATTTATACTATTCTTGCTATATCTATCGTTAACTCTCTTTGAGGAAAAGATTGTTAAGCAAAGCATTATTTTGCTTCGAGATGAAGAGAATCTGAATTTGGGAATCGAAAAAATATTTGTTGATTTGGAAAATAAAAAAGCAATAAAAAAGAGCATGTAGCTCTTTTTTTTTTAGTTCAATTCAATAAAATCAACAATATCTTTTATAAGTTCTTTTTTATCATTTTCAAGAAGAGCAAGATGATAACTCTTTGGGTAATCTTTCCTTTGTTTAATTTCAGAATTTGCATAACTCATTAACATCTGTGTAGAGGTTTTATACCTAGCAGCATCTAAACTACCTTGCACAACAAACATTGGACAGGTTATTTTTTTTAGATTTTCAATTTGTCCTAATTCAGTCACAAAATAGAAATATCGTGTGCGATAATCACGAAATCTAGTGATAAGTTTTTCATTATCAGTATTTTTTTTAAAATTGAAAATATCGTTTTCAATATCAAACCCTATTATAGGTGCATTGATAGTTACTATTCCCTTTAAATTATGTTCCTGCGCTAATTTTACAGTAAATGTACCCCCAATACTCATTCCAACAACATATATATCATTTGCTTTTTCTTTTAGAGCGTTATAAGCATTAAGTAGTGTTTCATACCAATCATCAACATCGGTGTAGATTATATCTTCATAACTTCCACCATGTCCCTTATATAAAGGACAATTAACGCTGTATCCTTTTTTATGAAGCTTCTTACCTAATTCCAACATCTGAGAGGGATCACCAGCAAGACTATGACATAGCAATACACCTTGATTATTATTACCTTCTAAGAAAAATGCATCTGTTTTACTCATAATTTACATCTCTTTTCCTAAATATTCTTTAATTCCTGACAATAATTGATTTATGTTAACCAGCGAAATATCATTGTGAATAGCAATTCTTAAGTAATCACCCTTATATCCACCTATAATTATATCTTTTTCTTTAAGAAATGATGCCAAATGAGGAAGATTTATACCATTTGCTTTTACGAAGATAAGATTAATATCTAATCTATCAAAATCAACTTCAAATTCATCCATTTGATGTAGTTTTTCAGCGAGGT
>JBFFKS010000240.1:0-2884 GCA_041555275.1 Xianfuyuplasma sp.
AAGACAAAACAATTACAGTACATGATTATCTCAATAATCAAGAGGTAACTGATCATTATGATAAATTACTAATTGCGACAGGAACAAAAGCTATACGAACAAATGTTCCTGGTAGTGAACTGGTAAAACCCTATGTATTAAATCAACTAGAGGATGCAAGAAAACTCAAACCATTGATAGAGACAGCAAAAGCAGTTGCAATTATTGGTGGTGGGTATATCGGTCTTGAGTTAGCTGAAAACCTTGCACACAAAGGCATTAAAGTCCATGTCATTCAATTATCGGATCAACTACTAGACGTCTTTGATAAGACAATTGCTGAAATGGCAGAGAAGACTTTAGAAGACAACGGTGTTTCAATTCACCTACAAGAACAACTACTTTCTTATAAGCAATCTGGAAATATAACAATTGTCCACACAAATAAATCTGACTATGAAGTAGATTTTGTAATCGAGGCAATTGGTGTAACCCCAAATACTTCTTTTTTAAAGGGAACAAATATTAAGATGATGCAAAATGGTGCAATTATTGTTAATGACAAAGGGGAAACTTCACTTGATCATATTTACGCAGCCGGTGATTGTGCTTCCTATTATCATATTATAAAAGATGAATTGGTTTACGTCCCCCTTGGGACACATGCCAATAAAACTGGAAGAATAGTCGCTGAAAATATTGCAGGAAACAATAAATCATTTAATGGTATTGTTGGCTCTAATATAATAAAAATAGTAGACTTAGCCTTTGCTAAAACAGGACTTGGTATCGATGAAGCAAAGAAGAGAAACTTGGATTATGACTATGTTGATGTAAAGACTAAAAATCAATCAGGATATTATCCAGGAGCAAAAGAAATCTTTGTGAGAATTGTATATGAGAAAGCAACAGGGATTTTAAAGGGCGCACAATTAGTTGGTGAAAAAGGAGTATCTGATCGAATTAATATTATGGCTTTGGCAATAACAAAAAGCCTAACTGCGAAAGAGTTTTCACAGTTAGACTTTGCATATGCTCCACCTTTTTCTCCAGTATGGGATCCGTTACAAGTAGCAACAAATCAAATCAAAGTATAATAATCTTCTTCTCGGACATAAATAGCAGTTTATGTCCGAGTTTTTATTTGGAATATATCTTGTTTTTCATTTTTATAAACGTTTAATCTACCAACCATTCCTCTATTACTTTATTTGACTTTTTATAATACGACCTAAACAGTTTAAAATAACCTTTGGTTTTGTCATCAAATGGAGTTTCATAAACGGATTCATCCAGATGATATTTTTTAAATTCATATCCACCATTAATACGCCAACCATTTAAAATTCCAGGTCTAACAGCGTCGACTGGACATACACTTGCGCAATGCATACACATCGTGCATGTATGATCAAACTTAGGATATCCTTTTACAATGGAAATGTTTTTGGAAGGACATTCTTTTATGCATAATCCACATGTTGTACAAATCTCTTTTTTAACGTGAATCAATGGTCCATTAATCTTCGCACCTAGCCATTGAATTCTCGCAATATACATAAACATTACAGTCAAAAAATTGTAGTGAGGTAAATATGATTCTTGTGAAAATATTTTTTTGGCAATTACTTTTGCCATCTTTAAATTATGGGAGTACATGTATTTCGCAATTTCTTTCGGATAGCGAAACATAATGTTATATGGCATCAATAAATGTTCATCCATTAATGGCATATAACCTTTCTTTTTCAAGATGGTTTTAAGGGACCAACTAGAGGCATTATTAAATCTAAAAGGTTCCCCGGAGGTTTTGAAAATAAATGTGGGGATGTGATCTGTATCCGGTAATTTCTTAATGAAATTCAAAAAGAATTGCGGGGTATTAAAGGCATGAATGGGGTATCCAAAACCAATAAAATCATAATTATTCGGGTCAGGGATTTCTGTTAAGGGTAATCTAATGTCATAGAGTTCCGTTTCAATATTTAATAAGTTTAATTCATTGCTAATCTCTTTAGCAATGATCTTCGTATTGCCCGTCCCTGAAAAAAAATAGATAATTGATTTCTTCATTTTTTGCCTCCCCTCTTTCGTGTTTTTGTCACTTTTTCTTTCTTTATTAATTCTAGCACAATCTTAATATAAATAGTAGTTACTTCCAGAAACATATGTTTCACATTTGGGTAGAATAAATTGATTCAAATAAAAATTAATTCATTTACAAAATCAATTTAATCATCATTTTCTACCTCTCATCCAATAAATACTACCACTTACTTACACTTCAAATATATGAGCCAGTTTTTGTGTTAGTATGTGGTTGGAGGTGATCCCATGAAAATATTAGAGGTTAGTGGATTACAAAAAAACTACAAAGACATAAACGCAGTTAAAGGAATTGATTTTAGTGTAAACAAGGGAGAGTTTGTTGCATTACTCGGTCCAAATGGTGCTGGAAAATCAACGACAATAAATATTCTATGCACTTTGCTTAAACCAACTGCTGGTGAAGTTTCGTACGAAGGGTTTGAAATAGGAAAAGATGATGAAAATATTCGTAAAAAAATAGGAATTGTTTTTCAAGACAATGTTATGGATAACAAGTTATCAGTAAGAGAGAATTTACTTACTAGGGGAATCCTTTATCACAATGATCGTAAAATTTTAAAAGTAAAAGTAGATAATATTATTTCTACATTGAAGATTAATGATTATGAAACCCAATATTATGGCGAACTATCTGGTGGACAAAGAAGAAGAGTTGATATTGCAAGAGCACTTCTACATTCTCCAGAGATACTGTTTCTAGATGAACCAACAACAGGTCTTGATCCTAGTACAAGAAAACTTATCTGGGAAACAATGGAAACACTACAAAAAGAAGGTCTTACTATTATTCTCACAA
>JBFFKS010000241.1:0-2844 GCA_041555275.1 Xianfuyuplasma sp.
GATTTTCCCGATATCCAACCTGTTACGTAAGACCCCTGCAGAAATATTAAGTAAATATGACTTCTAGTTAAAAGCACACTTTTGTGTGCTTTTTTAGAACAGAAAAGTTAAGTAAATAAACCAACTGTGATATAATAATATTAGGGAGTGATCTAAATGATAGAACACATCTTTATTAAAAACTATAAGGCCTTCAAAAAAGAAAACATACCGTTAGATAAAAACACATTATTGATTGGGACAAATTCTTCGGGCAAAACAACTGTCTTAGAGGCTTTGGATTTATTCTTCAATAGTGTTTTTAATATTGATTATGTGATTAATCGTGAAAACGATGTCGTTATAGAAATTCATGTGAATGATGAAAGATATCGCAAAGTATACAAAACTCCAAATTACCAAATTGATTATCAAAAATGTATCGGGAATATGTTTGAAATTAATAAGATTAAATTCTTATATGTTCCAAAGTATATTAGTAATCCCAAATTACTAAATGATATTTTAACAATAAATATGACAACAAAAATTGATAGTGTAGACCAAGCACGTGTAACCAAAGTCTCAGATTATATTGATGGAACTTTAGGAAATAGCAATTATAAAATCTTTAAAATTGATACAAGATATGAAATGGATATTAATGAAGATATACATTTTACAGAAGATGATTATTGCCGAATAATTTCAAACATTACCTATCCATTTTTAGTAATTGGAATCGACAACTTTGAAGAAAATTTTGATGTCGATGCACTTAAAAAGATTACCAAATACTCTTATCAAACAATCTTCTCAACGAATAATGCAGAGATTGTTAAAAATTGGGATTATTACGTCTCGACACTATATAAAGGGAACAAAATTGATGATTTTGATACTATTAAGAAGAGGGTACACCCTTCTTATGAAAAAAAATATATCCTTGTAGAAGGAAAGTATGATGTTGCTTGGTTTGAACGAGCAGTGAAAGTTTTAAATTTAGATAAACAGTATTCTGTTATCCCTTGTGGAGGTAGTGGTAATATTGGTTTTGTTAAAGAACAATTAGAAAAAGAAGATTTTGATACAATTGTTATAACGGATGGAGATACCAAATTTAATGGTGCACTTAAAAGAGATGTAATTGAATTATACGCGGACATTAATTATATCAATAGTCGTTTTGGTACAAACTTCAAATCATTACCAGAAAAGAAAGAAACGTTTTTTAAACAGTTTAATGTCAAAGATGATGTTGTAAAAAACGTGTTAAGTAGATGGGCTAGAAAACACTTGGAAATAGATAATGATTTTGTCCAAGAAATCAAGATCTTACTAGAAAGAGAGAGATAAAATGGTATATTATGTAAAAATAAATAAAATATTTGATCGTAGTGATGTTCATTTCCTTAATCAGAAAGACGAAAAGCTGGCTACAATAAAGTTTAATAAAGTGGCTGATGAATTTCAACTAGAAGCATACAACATGATTACAGCTACAAAATACTATATCAAATCAAACCCTTTTAAACTAAAAAGCCGATTTATCATTTTTAATCAGGACAAAAAACAAATTGTTAAAGTGACAATGGGGTTTAAGATTCTACACAACATTATTCAAAGTGATGATTATTACTTTGTTAAATCATCATTTTGGAAAATAAGATACAATGTTTATAAAAACAGAAAAGTAACGCACCATTTATCAGTAATTAAAAATGAAAACGGTAGATTTTTTAAGATTGATGCGATTAATGAGGATTTTTCTATTTCATTAGCTTTATTCTTACTAGCACATGCAGTTAGAAGTAGAAGTGTATTAAACTAAATAGGAGGAAATTATGAAATTTTATATTAAACAGAAAGTATTTTCATTTAAAGACCAGTTTAAAGTAACTGATGAAAACCAAAAAGAGTTATATCAAGTAAAGGGTAAGTTTATGAGTTTGTCTAATAAACTAGAATTATTAAATCGTGATGGATCACAAGTTCTAAATTCGAATCGTAAAATTTTTTCCTTTATGCCTACTTACTTTATCTATGATCCTCATGGAGAACAATTAGCTGAAATAAAGAAAAAAATAGGAATTAGACCGAAGTTCATAATCAAAGTACAGGAAGATGATTTAAGTGTGGAAGGTTCTTTGTTTGGACATTCTTTTGGCGTAGTAAAAGACGGAAATGAAGTAGCAAGTATTTCGAAAAAAGTAATGTCATTTGGTGACAACTATGAAATTGAAATTCTTGATGAAAGAAATAAAGAGTTATATCTATTCTTAGTAATTATCATTGATCAAGTTCTTCATGAAAACAAAAAAAGGGTATCAACTAATTTCTAGGTCTTGTATCATTTGTGGTTCACCCACAAATGAAATCACTGATAATCAAATTAAAGTCACTTATTCACATTGTACAAACTGTGACTTTATTTATAAGAATAAAGAATATCATCTTGATTTAGAAAAAGAACTAGAACAATATGATTTTCATGAAAACTCAATGGAAAACGAAGGATACATTAATATCTTTAAAGATTTAATACGATTACATATTAACGGCCTAGGTATTAAGAGAAATGTATTGGAATTCGGCTCTGGTCCATATCCTGCATTGAAGATATTACTTGGAAACGAAGGATATTCAGTATTTGATTTTGATCCGTTTTATAATAATAATGAGGACTATAAAAATAGAAAATATCAGCTTATTACATCAACTGAAGTAGTAGAGCATTTTATCAATCCAATCAAAGAATTTGTGCACCTTTTTGACTTACTAGAAGAGGGTGGATATCTTGTCATTATGACAAGGTTTAGAACCATGAATATTGAGAATTTTTTAGATTGGTGGTATCGTAGAGAC
>JBFFKS010000242.1:0-2828 GCA_041555275.1 Xianfuyuplasma sp.
TACAGTTGAAGCAGATTTTAAATTAATTAAACGAGTAATTTCAAACTTTATCACAAACGCTATAAAATACACTCCTGAGAAACAAAAAATATATATAGAAGTATCTGATAGAGATGATAAAGTATACTTTGAATTAACAAATCATGGTACTAAAATTGAAGGTAAAGAACTAGAAAATATTTGGATACCTTTCTACCGAATAGACAAAGATGATGAACGTCGATTAAGAAATAAAGGTAGCGGTATTGGTCTCTATTTAGTAAGTGAAATATTGAAGGCTCACGATGCTGAATTCGGTATTGAGAGTACAGATGACTCTGTAAAAGCATTTTTCTGTATAAACAAAAAAAGGAATGATTTGTAATGAATCATTCCTTTTCTATTAACTTTAATTCAACGAATAACTTATAGATTCCATCATTGCCAATGTCATCAGCAATAATATCTGCAGCTTCTTTAATCTCATCTCTTCCATTACCCATTGCAACACCAATACCAGCATACTTAATCATGCTAATGTCATTGTATCCATCACCAATAGCGATAATATCTTCTTTATCAATTTGTAAATAATCTACTAGAAACTTCATTCCAACTTCTTTCATACCTTTTTTAGAATTCACATCTAATCCAAATTCGTTAGATATATTAAACGTCAGTTCTGGAAATTGATCTTCAAATTTCTTATAATCGTCTTTTTGATAAAACATTGCTATTTGATAAACATCATTACTAAGATGATAATTTGGCTTTAGTAATGGAATTTCTAAATGGAAGTATTCACAAAATTTAATATATAAATCTCCATAAGTGGAGTTAATAACAAATTCATCTTCATTTTCAAATGCGATATCAATTTCTTGATCGTGAGCAAGAGCAACCAATCTCTTTACTAAATCTCTATCTAGTGGATCATTATATATTGTTTCACCATGATGAACAACAATGCAACCATTTGCTGCAATATATGTATCCACACCTAGTTCTTTCTCTACACCATAGAATAAACATGGTGGTCTTCCTGTATTAATTATTATTTCGTGCCCGTTTTGTTGAGCTTTTTTTAGTGCAATTTTTGTACTTTCAGGAATTGTATAAGTTTTGTGATCAATAATTGTACCGTCTAAATCGATGAAAACGTACTTTCTACGCATGTTTCAAGAGTTCTAAAACTTTCTTATATTTTAGTTGCCCTATAGAAAGAACTTTTTCATCCACTACAAGAGCAGGTGTACTCATAACCCCGTATTGGCTAATTACAGCAAAATCTTCTACTTTTTCAACCTTTGCATCAATTCCCAATTCGCGTACAGCAGATTTTACATTGTTATACATTACTTTACATTTCGGACAACCTTGTCCTAATATTTTTATTATCAATTTAGACACTCCAATCTCTTAATTGAATAGATACCTAATCAAATCAACGTTCTCTTCTTGAAAACTTTCCTTGATATTGTACCTTATCATGTTACCAATTCTGATTGACTCCACTATTCCAAACTCTTTAAATTTCTTTAAATGTTTAGATGTATTTGCCTGCTTAATTCCCAACAAACTCTCAATCTCACTGACACATAAATTGTCGAACTCCATAAGCTTCATAAAGATATTAAATCTTGTTTCATCTGAGAGTAATTTTATTGTATTAAATTTATCCATTTTCCACACTCCATTACTATTTAGTAATACTACTATATGGTAATATTACTAAATAGTAATGTTAAAGTCAAGGTATAAAAAACATCTCTTGTCAAGCACCCCCATCCACATAGATAGAAAACTTAAGGCTGCTTCGTTCCCGACCTGACCTGGTTCGCTACCACCTATTGAATGAGGATGATTCACAAGAGATGAATATTAATTTATTTACTATTCCTTAACTTTTTGAAAAATTTAGTTATAATCAATCCTGTTTCTTCTTCCATCACTCCACCAATAACATTAACTTTGTGATTGAAACTTTGATCGAATAATTCAGTTACACTTTCATGTGATCCTGCTTTTAAATCCTTTGCTCCATAAACAACTGTCTTTATTCTTGATTGAATTATGGTTCCAGCACACATTGGACACGGTTCAATTGTAACATACAAGGTACAAGTGTCAAGTCTCCAGCTTTTTAGTTTTTTATTTGCTTGCTCTATTGCCAACATTTCAGCATGAGCTGTGGTTTTTTGTGTTTTTTTTCGTAAATTATATGCTTTCGCTATTATTTTATTGTCCCTAACGATGATAGCCCCAACAGGTACTTCATCCTTCTTAAATGCTTTGTTTGCTTGCTTTAAAGCTATTTTCATGAATTTGCTATGATTCATAATCTACTTCAGCATCCCTTTGTATATGTTGGGTTTCCTATAGACTTTATGACAAGAACGACAACGCGCCTCATAGCTTTCTTCGGCTCCAATCAGGACAATCGGATCAGCATATCTTGCTGGTTTTCCATTTACAATTCGTTGTGTTCTAGTAGCAGGAATCCCACATTTAACACAAATAGCAGTTAATTTTGTGACATATTCAGCAATCGCTAACAACTTAGGCATAAAACTAAATGGTTCTCCTCTGAAATCTTTATCTAATCCACTTACAATAACACGAATCCCTTTACTAGCAAAATACTCGCAAATTCCAACAGCTTCTTCATCAAGAAATTGAATTTCGTCAACCGCAACTACATCAGTAGTATCATTAACGTATTTGAACATTTGTCTAGCGAAAGAAATATTCACTGATCTTGTACGATTATTATTATGTGAAACAACTTCGTTTTCAGAGAAACGATTATCTATTAATGGCTTAAATACGACAATATTCTTCTTAGCGTA
>JBFFKS010000243.1:0-2823 GCA_041555275.1 Xianfuyuplasma sp.
ATATTTTTTAAAACAAATAAAAGCACCAAAATTGGTGCTTCTTTTATGATACTTTAATTTCTATTATTTTTGTTTCAAAATTGTTTGATTCAATTGTAATTTTTGCGGTTCCTTTTTCGCCAATTGTCTTAACATAAAAACCAATGCTTCCACCAATTAATGCAAGCTTTGATGGCCCAATTATTTTAAGTGGTCCTTTGACTTTAACAGTTAATACTTCAATTGAGTATAGTAATGGGTTTAAAAATTCATCTAAATGCTCAATAACAATTCTAGTTGTCTCATATGTTTCAGACTCTTTAATTTCTACGTCATCGACTTTAACATGTAAATCTGAGGTATGATATGTTCCAATTGTTTGTGAAGCTACAACAAGTTGTGCTTTAATTGCATCAAATCGATATGTTAAGGATTCTAATCCCCATTTACCGACATATTTTTCATACAATTTAGCTGCCTGATCGATAGACATTTTATGTTTTTTAAGAATCATAAACATTTGTAGTTTTTTTCGTAAAGAGATTTTCATTCCATGTCTCATTATTGACAGTAGTATATTTTTAATTTTCGTTGCATCACCATCGCTAAAATTTTCATGTTTATGAATTAGATTTCCAATAAAGTCATCAATGATAACTGGTGGGTAAGGTAAATTTCCATACTCATCTGAAGGATAAAAATCACCTATAAAATCGTCATTAATGTAGAATTTAATGTATTCTGCATTGGTAAGCACTGTAACATTTTTAATTTCACCAGCTTCTCTCTCACCAATTTGAAGCATAGAGGCAACTTTAATAAATGGTTCTTTAATACCTTGAGAAGTGTACACTGCAGCAGCGTATTTAGGAATTCTAAACATATCCATAACACCGTGATAACAAATACGATCACCACTACCAAAATCTTTATGGGTATTATAATCAAACATACACCATCCGATAGCTCCTGCAATATTTGGATTTCCAAATGAATCATTTTGAACTCGTAAATGTCTTTTTACTTGATATTCTCGATGATATTCATCATCGAATTTCTTAGTTGGGTACATATGCCCATTATATTCTGTTACTAAATAAGGAACACTTTTTTTGGTTACACTTTTTGGTCTTTCTAGTCCCTCATTATCTCCTCTATGAACAAAATCATTGTATGTATAAACATCTTCAATTAATTTACTTCCTTTAAAGTTCCTTACACCACCCGTAGGACGAATTGTGTCTAAACTACGTGCCATTTTATCTGTCTTGTAATAGAACTGATCATTATCAGGACTTTCATTAATACGAACACCCCAAATAAAAATAGATGCGTGATTGTAATCTCGATAAATCATTTCTCTTACATTTGTAATTGCAACCTCTTGCCATGCTTCATCACCAATATGTTGCCATCCTGGAATTTCATCAAATACAAGCAATCCTATTTCATCACATCTGTCTAAAAAATGCTTAGATGGAGGATAATGACTACTTCTTACAACATTACATCCTAACTCATACTTCAAGATATCGGCATCTTTCTTTTGGGCATTACTTGGCATCGCATATCCAACATATGGGTATGATTGATGTCTATTTAATCCCATCAGTTTGATGTGTTTACGATTTAAGAAAAATCCTTCGTCTGTAAATTCGATTTTGCGGTTACCAAAACGATCACTATATGCAAAATCATCATCCATAAATATTTCTAGTGTATACAGTGTTGGTTCTTCTAAACTCCACTCATCTAAATACACTTTTTCACGCACATTAATGTCTAGCTTTTGAAGATCGTATTCTCTTTCAAAGAAATATGCCAATTGATCTCCTTTAAATATATTAAATTTGAAGACTGTTGAAACTTGTTTATTAGCATCAATAAACATTCTAATATTGATTTCATCATAATCAACATGGATAAATGCCATATCAATAAAATTAGAGTTTTGTTCTTCAATAAACACTTCTCTATAAATACCACCATATGTCATATAATCTACAACAAATCCATGAGGTGGAATATCTTTTCTTTCCGTACTATCAACCATAACAAACAGCTTGTTAACACCAGTAACAAGTTGTTTTGTGATATCCGTTTTGAAAGGCGTATACCCTCCTTTATGAGATGTAATTAGTTTTCCATTTAAATACACTTCACAATACTCCATAACACCTTCAAATCGCAAGATATATCTTTTGCCTTTCGTCTTTTCAAAATTAAATTCTTTTTGATAACTACTAATCATTTGATAAATCTTTTCACTAAAGTTATTAAGTGGTGTTTCTGTGACAGTATGAGGAATATTTACTATCTCACTTTTAGGAAATTCTTTGATAAAATTCTTATCAAAACTTGGTGTAAAATGCCAATCGTAATTGAGATTATGTTTTTTAATTTGTAACCTCATTTACCTCACCTCTTTTAATCTCTAATTCTTTTAGGATTTCTAAATATTTTTCTTCATCAATAATGTGTTTTTTATTGAACAAGTATTGCCCAATTAACAAACCAACTAATGGTAGGATAAACATCATAACATTCATCCCATTTAATGTAGCGATACTTTGATCATATATAATTGTCTCAGTAGGACTTATCACTTCAGGTTTTACAAAACCAATGATAGTTAATCCCAATCCGATAATCCCTAGTGATAACCCCATAGCTAATTTTACCACAAATGTTTGTACACTAAAAGCAACAGCTTCACTTCTTTTTCCGGTTTTTAACTCACCATATTCTACAGTATCACTTAACAGTACAGTTTGTAATACCATAAACACCCCTTGTCCAAGGAAAACAGGTGCCGCGAAAACAAACAATAATATTACATTTGAT
>JBFFKS010000244.1:0-2800 GCA_041555275.1 Xianfuyuplasma sp.
AAGGTTTATTAGCGGTGCATTTGCTAATTTATCATGTAAATTGGGGTCCTTAATAGCTTTAAAAAACAAACTAATCTCATTAATAGCTGGTTTGTAGTAACTATTAATATGGTTATATATAACTTCACTATCCATAAACATAGTAGAACTAATCTCAAGAATATTCTCATATGCACTATAGAATTCTTTCCATGTAACTGGCTGACCTGAAATCAAAAAAGTTTCACCCAGTGCTTTATCATTTGTACATGACAGTATTATTGCCTGAACGAGATCATCAACATAAAGCGTATTGCTAATACCTTTGCCATCGTTGGGTAGTACTACTTTCCCGTTTTTTAATTGAGTAACTGGTGAAATTGTCCAAGGAAGAGAATAAGGTCCGTAAACTATTGTGGGCTGTAATATTACTGATGATAAGTTGTCTTTGATTTGAGAACGATGTATGGTTTCTTCGATTTTGTATTTTGTTTCTGCATACTTATTTCTGTTTGTATTTTGATGTGTTGTTTCTTTAATTTCTTCTACATCTGGCCACCCATATACGTCTATTGTACTAAGATGAACTAACCTGGCACCATGATTGGCTGTAACGCTTATTAAATTTTCAATTCTTTGGGTATTTTCTGCTATGCTAGAGCTAAAATCGTGTGCACAATTAATTACTATATCACAGTCCTTGCAAGCTAACTCTATCGGCTTAATCTCACTAAGATCAGAAGCTACCATTTTGATATTAAAACGCGCAATTCTTGAAGCAGTTTTAAAATCTCTCACTAGTGTGCGTATTTCCACATCATGATTAAGCATCAGTTCTTCAATTAATCTTCCACCTATAAAACCTGTTGCACCCGTTATAAGTATTTTTTTTCTTGTGAGATTCATAATTTTAAGTTAGCAGTAATAGGGTTGATCCACGGCAATTCTAATGATTGTTTTTGCATATAACATTTCTCTATCAGATCGATAGATTTAATAACATGATTTCCCGATACAGAAGGCAAACTTTTGTCTCCAATGGATTGTATCCAATCTATCATTTGATCTTGGAAAAGTTTTCTGAAAGACTGTTTCTCTTCAATGAGATTTTGCGATAGACCTTCACCTATAATTCCAAATTTTTGATCTAAGGAATATAATTTGAAAATGTTATTTCTTAAATCAATTTCCATTGTGGCTTGTTCACCTGTTATTATTGCGGTATTTCTAAGATCCCTAGTTCTGCTCAATTCTACTATACCAGTTGCTCCAGATTTCATTTTTAATTCCAGCATGCAGTCTGCTTCTACTCCTCCATGTGAATCATCATAGTATTTAAAAGAGCTGTAATCTCCAAGCCACCAGAGAAGAAGATCAAGAGTATGTGCCCCAGTATCAATCAGAACGCCTCCACCAGCAGAATCTTTGTTAAAAAAGAAGTCTGATTTAACTGGCCAGCCATAAACATTACCTTCTCTAAAATCGAAGCATTCAATTTTGCCTAATATCTCATTTTTAAATATCCAGTGCGCAAATTTGTGGCTATTTAAATATCGTCTGAAATTACCGACACTAAGCACCGATTTGTGTTTCTTTGAAGCTCTTATCATTTTAAGACAATCTGACTTAGTTGTAGCCATAGGTTTTTCCACAAGCACATTAATTCCCTGTTTTAAAAGATCAATGCTTATTGGAGCATGTAGAAAGTGTGGTACACATACAATTGCTGAATCGGCATATTCTACTACCTCTGAGTAGTCGGCAGACACATTGGGAATGTTATATTTCTCTGACAACTCTTTTGCTCTATCTATGTTTTTGTCAACAAGTAGTGTTATTTCTAGGTTTTTAGATTCTAAAATAGCAGGAATGTATCCTATCTCTGTTACAGCACCACAGCCAATTATTCCTAATTTGAAATTGCTATTAGTTGTCATTTATTTCTTAATTATAAGAATAATTAATTTTCTTATAAAAGTTTTAGTTTTAATCTGTATATACTGTATATTGTTTTTCTGAGTCAAAAGCTGTCCGCCATAAAATTATCCGGGGAATAATTAAAAGATTCTAAAAAATCATAAACTTAAGTTCAGTTGTTCTGAGTTTCGGAATCATATAAATTCTGAACTTTAATTAAGAATTATTTTTTGGTTTATATAATATATCAGAATATCCTTTTAAGGCTTTAGATTCGGGACTTTAAACATCTATTTTATTATTCTTTATTAAACAAAGAATCAAATTCAATACGCGGAAATACTTCTAGAGCACCACCAACGGTCGCATTATATATTTTTGTGTCATTTAGATCAAAAAATTTTTTTGATACAATATAGGATTGTTCCATTCTATTAACCATTGGATCATGCCATCTAAATCCGGGACCAAAGTAATTTTCATTGAAATGGTTCTTGTCTTTTGAATGAGATGTAATTACCGTTCCTTGTTGTTCATCAAGGTGAGAAGGCTTTTTATAATCATGGTCAAAACCTATTAAATAAATCTCCGAAATTCCGATGTAATATGCAAGTTGCATATTGAGATATGATACTGTACCTCCCCAGTAAACTATACTCTCGAAGTTGGAAGTAAAACGAGGAAAATTCTTATAATGTCTAACAAAATTAATATATATAGAATTTGAATCTGATTTAATGAATTTTTTTAAGTCATAAGGAATGATTTTGATCATTCCATCTAATTTCATGATGGATGATGCTCTATCCTCGGCAACCAGTCTGTCTTCAACTGTATAAAATGTAGGCCTGAATTTAGTATCGTCAAATTTTAGAAAAATACAATTAGAGGCAATTGTTATTTC
>JBFFKS010000245.1:0-2797 GCA_041555275.1 Xianfuyuplasma sp.
CATAATGAATTAACTGATTTTAAATTAGAAGGATCACATTCTGAGACTAATTGTAAAGAATGCCATTCAACGTTGGTTTTTAATGAAGCTCAACCACAATGTGTATCATGCCATACAGATATGCATAGCACATCCGTTGGAAATGATTGTTCAAGATGCCATACTGCACAAAATTGGATGGTTAATAATATTCCTGAATTACATGAAGAAAATGGCTTTCCTCTTGTTGGTGCACATAATAGCTTAGATTGTGTAGAATGTCATACATCTGAAACTAATTTAAGATTTGATAAATTAGGAAATGAATGTATAAACTGCCATCAAAGTGATTTTAACGAAACTATAAATCCTGATCACACGGTAGCAGATTTTTCACTTGATTGTAATGAATGCCATAGTGCTTTTGATACATCTTGGTCATCTGGTAATTTTATTCATGATGAATTTCCTCTAACATTAGGTCACAGTATACAAGATTGTAAGCTTTGCCATACTACAAATAATTTTTCAGATACTTCTTCTGAATGTGTAAGTTGCCATCAAAATGATTATGATACTACTACTGATCCAAATCATGTAAGTGCTGGGTTTAATACAGATTGTACTGCTTGTCATACCACAGGTGGTTGGACACCTTCAACATTTAATCATGATTTCTTCCCGCTTACATTAGGTCACGATATCAATGATTGTACGCAGTGTCATACAACCAATAGTTATTCAGATACCTCATCAGAATGTGTAAGTTGTCATCAAAATGATTATGATGCTACTACTGATCCAAATCACGCAAGTGCCCAATTTCCAACGGTCTGTACAGAGTGTCATACTACAGGTGGTTGGACTCCTTCAACTTGGGATCATGACAGCCAATATTTCCCTATCTATAGTGGTGAACATCGAGGTGAGTGGGACCAATGTATAGATTGCCATACAATTGCAAATAATTATTCAAGCTTCAGTTGTATAGAATGCCATGAACATAATAATCAAACCGAACTCGCTAATGATCACAATGATGTAAGTAACTATACGTATGTGAGCAGCGAATGCTATCGCTGTCATCCAACTGGAAAAGAATAAACCTAATAAACCATGAAAATAAATTTTGTAATATTAATTATCTCTATGACGATGCTATGTTCAAAAGTGGTTGGTCAACATAAAGGCAACTTAATTACGGGAAAGGTTTCTTTTGTAACTTCTAATAATGTATATGTGAAATTTGAAAGCACAAAAGAAATTAATATTGGAGATACATTACGATTTTTAAATCAGAAAAAGCCTTGTTTATTAGTTCAAAATAAATCTTCAAAATCTATAGTTTGTATATCGCTCTTTGATTGTAAAGTAAAAAAAGGTGATGATGTATATTTTAACTCTGTAATTAAAGATGATAACTTTAAAAAAGCCCCTGCTATGGCAGATAAACCATTAGTAAAAAAGGTTAAAAAAAAGGTAATTTATTCAGAAAATATTGAACGAATAAGAGGTAAATTATCTGCAGCTAGTTATAGTACTTTTTCAAATTCTACAACGGACAAACACAAAATGATGTACCGGTTTTCTATGAACGCCAGTCATATAAACAATTCAAAATTATCTTTTGAGTCCTATTTAAATTATAGACAATATATCCAATCAAAAGAAACGACAAGCATTCAAAAAGAAAACATTTTTAATGTATATAACTTTGCTTTAAAATATGATGTAGATTCTACGTTATCATTTACAGTTGGTAGAAAAATAAACAATAAAACATCATCTTTAGGAGCAATTGATGGTTTACAAGCCGAAAAGTTTCTTGGAAAAAACTATGTTGGAGTTATTGCAGGCTTTAGACCAGATATTAACGATTACGGTTTTAATTCTAACTTATTTGAATATGGAGGATATATCGGTAGAACCTCAAATAATTCAAATTTTTATTCTCAAACAACCTTAGGTGTTTTACAACAAACCAACAATGGTCAAATAGATAGAAAATATGCTTACTTTCAACATTCAAGTACACTATTAAAAAACTTAAATCTTTTTTCTTCATTAGAATTTGACTTATACAATAAAGTTGACTCTATTGCTAAAAATGATATTAGTCTCACAAATCTTTATGTTTCAGCAAAATATAAGTTTAGTAGAAAATTTGATTTAATGCTTTCATATGATTCTCGAAAAAGAATAGTGTATTATGAAACTTTTCAAACTGAAATTGAAAGACTTCTAGATGACAACGAAGCCAGACAAGGGTTAAGGATGAGAATGAATATAAAACCTACTAAATTTCTGTTTACAGGATTCAGTTATAGTAAAAGATTTCAAAGTTCTACCCAGAATAAATCAGATAATATTAATGGCTATTTAACGTTATCTAAGATTCCTAGAATTGGCGGAAGACTATCCCTTAATTTTAATAAAAATACTTCTAATTATTTAGAAAGCACCGTTATTTCTTTAAGACACTCTAGAGATTTAATTAGAAATAAATTAAGTGCCGATTTTTATTTTAGAATGGTCGATTATAATTATTTTAGCAACAATACAACATCTAAGCAAAATTATTATGGTACAAATCTTTCATTAAGAATTAGTAAAACCTTAAGATTAAATGTTTTTGGAGAACTTTCAACAAGTGGTGGCCAAAACGATAATTATAGAATAAATACAGCAATAGTAAAACGTTTTAATAACAAAAGAAAAAAATAGATTATGGTTTCAATAATTAAAAACCCAATAAAAGCAGCACTCATATTACTGATTACTTCATCTTGTAACAACGGACCAAAGGTAATAGAATCAA
>JBFFKS010000246.1:0-2797 GCA_041555275.1 Xianfuyuplasma sp.
GTTACCTTGCTCATCATATTTTCTTTCTTCTAATAGATAGTAATAATCAGTAGCACTAAGTCCTTGTTGTTCTTGGTCTTTATTCATCTTAGTATAAGTATATACAAGACCTGTAAAGTGTGATACATCTCCTCTAAAATCAATATCTAAGAAGTAGTTATCTTTTCTTAATACGGTAGGATATAAGTCTTCTCCGTTCCCATTAAGTTTCATGATACTATCCCCACCCGCAAGTGCGTACTCTATTGCTGTACCGTTTTTGCTAGTTAAGTCTACATCATAACTCCATCTTTCAATAAATTCTAAAGCATTACTTTGTTTTTTATCTTTGTCATTATATTTAACTTTAAATTTAGATAACTTTTCTGGACTGTCAAACATTAATGTACCACCATTAATTAAAGAACCTAACTTACTACATAATGTATATGCTAGTCTAGTTGAGAAAATTCCAGAGTTTTGAGTATGAAATTCTGGTACAAAACCATCATACCAATAAAAATAATATCTAATAAATCTGTTATAATAGTCAAAATATTCTTTTGGTACAAGTGGATAAAACATAGAATTATTAATAAAACTATATGTTCTATATGTATTAAAACTGGCCGTTTTATTTATACTATTATTTTCGCCTGTAATTTCAGCCATCAACTACTCACCTCTTTCTTTCCTCTCAATGGTTCATAAAAACTTTGTCGTTTAGGGAAATATAAATTTCGTGGGTTTACAAAGTATGTAGATACTGCATATGTTAATGCATCTGTATCATCATTTGGAACAACCTTGTCAAAGCCTTTACCTTGTTCATCCCATATTACACTTTCTAACGCTGTTACTAATGGCATATATCCAGTTTCAAATCTTCTTGTAACATAGTTATATATTCCACCAGTATCCTTTATATATAATACATTCTTACTAAATGCATTTTGCATTACCATAGCCATTTGTATTATTTTCTTTTCACTATATGATATTACTCTAAATCTATTAGGTAAATCATATTGTAGTTTTGTAACTAAGTCTGCACCTGCACTATCAACTACAAATGTAACAGGTGTTCCTCTAAATCTTAAATCATATTGTGTTTCAATTGTTTCTATATGTTCTAATAACAATGGAAATAATCTATCATTTGATAATGCACCATGTTTAATAGGGTCATGATGGAAACATTCTAATACAACTGCTTGTCCGTTTTGTAATATAGCAACTGGTATACCAGATGTACTATCCCTTGTAGTAGCAGGGTCTATACCAAATATAATTTGATGTATTCCATTTTCTTTTATAAGTTGTTCTGTTTCTTCTGGTGTAATTAAGTGGAAATTTCTATTAAATGTATGATATACACCACCAAATAATCCATTAGTTTCACCTAAGTATAAGTATTTATAGTTAGATGGATTTAATATTCTTTCAATTTCAATGGCTTCTAAGTCAACATCACTTAATATACCTGCAATATCTTTATATGAAGTCCATATTGTTAAGTATTGTGGATTTTCACTATTTATTCTATAAAATTCATTAGCCCAATGGCTATTTTGTGGTTCTGGATTAAAACACATTAATACTTTACCAATATCATTGTCTAAATGTCTACGGAATGTTGCTAATGATTGGTCTAAGTTACTTTGGTCTGGTAACTGTTGTAACTCATCAAACATTATTAAAGATAATTTCTTAGATGTTTTGAAACCTTTTGTTCTTGAAAGGTCTGCACCCCCAACACCTTTAAAATATATCACATTCCCATTCATCTTATTCATGATTTTAAGTGGTCTTGTTCTTTGTTCTGTAAATTGTAGTAAATGTTCCTCTTCAAGTACATCTATAATTTCCTGAAACATTGAGTCTTGTAAGTCGCCATAATTGGCCCTACATACAAGTATGTTCCGTTCATACTGGAAGAAGTTTTTTACTATGTATTGTGCGGAAAACTTACTCTTTCCTGCATCTCTACCACTCTTAATCATAATATATCGTTTATCAGTTACCAAACATTTATCATATGGTTCTAATATTAACATTTATCCTAATTCATCTGGGGCATATTGTTTTAATTCTTTATCATCTTTTTTAACTGACTTTGTAATAATTTCTATTGTCTTAGGCATTTCTACTTGAACTTCTTTTCCTTTAGGTTTATAATCCTCATTATATAAAGTAAGTTGCATTTCAATAGGTTTAGAGTTTTCTGGATTTAACTGAATTGCTCTTTGTAAGTCTTTTTCACTCTTAAACTTCATAAGGTTTTCACCTGCTCTTAATACACTTGCTAAGTCTTTAAACCCGTGTTTCATAGCCTTCCAACATCTATTGCCTACTCTTAACTGTTCTCTAACTTGTTTTTCTGTTAAGAATGATGCACTTTCCTTTTGTCTAAATTTACTAATCAATGACAAATATGGTTCTACCTTATCATAATATTCAGCATAAACATATTCAGCATCAACTCCGTATTTGTTGATAAAATATTCATCATATTTTTCTATGAACTTTTCCTTATTTGCCATAAAATCATTCCTTCCAATTAATGACCCTGTTAATAAAATTAACAGAATTCACTTCCTTATTTTTTATTAAGTTTTTTAAGTTCTTTTAATATCTTTTCTAATAATTCTATTTGTGTAAATTCTTTAAGGTCTTTACTTAATCCTCTATATTCCTTTAATGTCATGATGCTTCCTCTTCACTATATTTATCATGCATATATTCTTTGATATATTCTTCACTACGACCTTCTTCTTTTAGTCTTGCCATAGTTAACCAATATTCTGTATTGTCTGCA
>JBFFKS010000247.1:0-2797 GCA_041555275.1 Xianfuyuplasma sp.
AACTCAAGACATATTCAAATTTTCCATGTCCAAATGGATGATCCTCATCTGCGGGTTTAATACTATGTCTAATCCCTAAGATAACAAACACATCACTTAATAAATCACTAACACTATGAATTCCATCTGCGATTAACGCGACGCTTCCAAATAAAATCCCACTAAAGACTTTTATAAAAACAAGTAGAATATTAACTATAAAACTTTTTCGCATAATTTTTTCTAAATGCATAAACCCACCTACTTCGTTTCGTAAAGATTATTACCTAAAGCATCATCTACTTTAAGTGGTACTTTTAGTGTCACACAACTTTCCATTGTTGCTTTTACTAACTTAACCATTAATTCAGTTTCATCTTTATCAATATCAAATACTAATTCATCATGAATCTGTAATAATAATTTTGATTTTAGTTTTCTTTTTTTCATCTCTTTATCTATATCAATCATTGCTATTTTTATAATATCTGCTGCACTACCTTGTATTGGTGCATTCATTGCATTTCTTTTCCCTGCTTCTCTTTGCATATAAACACTACTTGATAATTCAGGAATATATCTTCTACGTTTATACAACGTTTCGACATATCCATTATTTTTAGCATCATTTACTACAGTATCCATAAACCCTTTTATCCCAGGAAATGTCTCGTAGTACTTTGTAATAAAACGATCCGCATCTTTGGGATTAATATTAATTTCTTCACTAAGTCCCCAGGCGCTTTGGCCATAAATAATACCAAAGTTAACTGCTTTTGCTTGTCTTCGTTCTAGAGAAGTAATGTCGTCTTTTTCAAAGATTTGTTTGGCAGTTCTTGTGTGTATATCTTCATCATTTCTAAATGCTTCAATCAAGACTTTTTCATCTGCCATATGTGCCAACACTCTCAATTCAATTTGAGAGTAGTCACAAGCCAACAATTTATTTCCAGTATCAGGAACAAATACTTTACGTATTTCCCTTCCTTCTTCATATCTTATTGGAATATTTTGCAAGTTTGGTTCAACACTACTTAACCTTCCTGTAGAAGTAAATGCTTGGCGATATATGGTATGAATTTTGCCATCTTTCAAAATCGCATTTTCTAGACCAATTATGTAAGTTGAGAACAACTTCGTTAATGTTCGATATTCCATAATTTTTTCAATGATAGGATGATGTTTTTTTAATTTAAATAATACATCAACATTTGTACTATATCCTGTTTTTGTTTTTTTACCATATGGAAGCCCTAAGTTCTCAAATAAAACAACACCTAATTGTTTGGGAGATGCGATATTAAAATCAGATCCCGCTAATTGATGAATTTCTTTTGTTAAGACATCAATTTTTATAGTTAATTCAGCGTTTAGGCTATTAAGTTTATCTGTATCAACTTTTATACCATTAAATTCCATTTCCGCAAGTACACTCGCCAAAGGCAATTCAATATTATTTAGTAAATCTAGCTGATTTCTATCTTTAAGTTGTTTTAATAATTCTTCTTTTAGTTCGGCAATAGCATATGCTTTTCTACATGCATACATACTATATTTTTCAACTTCTGGAATATGATATTTTGCTCCTTTTCCATAAACTTCTTCATGATAAGATACATCATCATAATCAAAAGTAGATACAATCACTCTAAAATCCTCTTTCGTGTTGTTCGGGTTTAAAATATAGGCAGCTAATAAAAGATCAAAGGTAACTCCCTTTATCTCGTATAAATCATTTAATAGAGATACTTCCATTTGTTTTAAATTAAAAACATATTTAGCGATGTTCTCATCACTCAGCCACATTTGAAATGACAATGACTGATGCAGTAAATCGTATGGTACAAAGAAACTACCTTTTTTATTGTGTATCCCAAATCCAAGTCTGGTAGCTAAATGATAATTATAATTAAATGTTTCTAGGACAAGACACGATTTATCGATTAGTATATCATCTAAATCAAAAATATTATCAATAATTTTATAACTAAACTCTTTTTTTACTTGAGGTACTTTTTTACCATATTTTTTAATTAAAGAATGTAGTTCTAACTCTTGATAAAAAGCTATCATTTCCTCTTCGTTTACACCCTGATACTTTACTTCATTGAGATCAAAGTGCATTTTTACATCTGTTTTTATCGTTGCAATATCTTTACATAATAAAGCCGATTCAAAGTGTTCTCTAATGCGTTCCCCCAGTTTCCCTTTGATTTCATCTTTGTGTTCCAAGACACCTTCAAGTGTTCCATACTGGTTCAATAGTTTAACTGCTGTTTTTTCTCCAACACCAGGAATCCCAGGAAGATTATCAGAAGCATCCCCCATAAGTCCTTTTAAATCAGTAACTTGATTAGGTTTGACACCCATTGTTTCTTCTAGTAACGACGGTGTGTACGATACATAATTTTGCATCCCTTTTTTACTAGCACGCATACTTACTTTATCATTTAGTAACTGTAGTAAATCCTTATCGTTACTAATAATTTCAATTTGATCAAACTGATTATAATATTGTTCTGCATATGACCCAATAATATCATCGGCTTCAATCAACTCAATCTCACGTTGTTTTACACCTAAAACATCCAAACTTTTTTTAATCAATTCAATTTGGCTTCTGAATTCATCAGGCATCGCTTTACGCCCACCCTTATAATCCTGAAACTTTTCATGTCTAAATGTTTTACCACTTTTATCAAATGCAACTAATATATGAGTAAAGTCTTCACGCAAGACACTATTCATCATATTTACAAATCCAAATACAGCATTTGTGTATTGTCCTTTTGAATTTTGCATTAAATTTCCACTATAC